>DASQMM010000439.1:0-3592 GCA_035645495.1 Brevibacillus sp.
CTGAACCCCTGCAGCGGCTTCGCTCGAGGCGGCTGATACCTGATGGGCTACTGCTACGACCTGTTGCGCCTGGGGAGCCATCCTGCTACATGTCTGGTTTACGCACTCCAACTCCTGCGAGACGCGCAAGATATTGTGCTCGATGTTTTGGAACATCTCGCCTGACTGACGGGCAATCTGTCTGCCGCGCTCAGTCGTACCGGACCCTTCCTCCATTCGTTCGACCGCGTTTCGTGTGTCCTTCTGAATGTCGCCGATCATCTGGACGATTTGCTGGGCGGCTTCATTCGTACCCTCCGCCAGTTTACGCACTTCTCCGGCTACAACAGCAAATCCCTTTCCGTTTTCCCCCGCGCGGGCTGCCTCAATCGCCGCATTCAAGGCCAATAGATTGGTTTGTCGGGCAATTTCGGTGATGACAGCGATGATTCTCGAGATGTTCTGTGAACGTTGCTCCAGAGCATGGATGACTTCCTTGGCAGCATTGACGGAACGATTGATCTCCTCCATGCTGACGATGACTGCTGTCACAGCCTCCCGTCCTGCTTCGGCGTGCCGTTTCATTTCTTGCGAGGATGAGGAGACGCGCTGCACGTTATCCGTCACATCCGCTACATCACGGGTTAACTCCTCCGCCAGATGAAGCGTTTCCCCCATTTTGTCCAATTGATTATCAGCCGAGACCGCGACACTGTCTACCACTTGGACGATCTGCTGGCTCGAGGAAGCGATCTCCGCGGTGTTGCCGTGAATTTGCAGAACGGAATCAGTGACGGAGGAAGCGGAGTTGCGCACCTGCAGCAGGATTGCATGAAGCTGTTGGCGCATCTCGAACAACGATCGCCCCAGCTCTCCCAGCTCGTCTTTTCGCTTGATCAGTCTCTCCGGGAAGGGACTCGCAAAATCGCCTTTTCCGATCCGCGCTGCTACTCCCAGCAATCCCTGGAAGGACTGGCTAAGCCAATTCGCCGTATACGTAGAGATCAGCACGATGAGCAACAAGACAATCCCATTGAAGAGAACCATCGCCTGCATGATCTGGTTCGGTCCCTGCATGATCTCGGTCATATCCATCTCTGCGAGAATGATCCAATTGTGCTTGCCCACACTTACCTTGTCATAGGAAACGAGCACCTCATTGCCGAGGTAGTCGGTACTCATCTTCGTTCCTTCTGATTGATCAGATGAAAAAGCCTCCTGGACAATCTCCGTGTCGACAAGCTGTGCAAGCAGCGTCGGCTGTTCGCGTCCCAGCTCAGAGCGCATCAGCTTGTCTGCGCCGACCAGATAGATTTTCCCTGTCTCCTGCAAGCCCTCTCTCCTGTTCAACTGTCGGGAAATATACTCCAGGGAGGTCTCCACGGCCAATTGGCCAATGATCACTCCCTTGTCGTAGATCGGCACCGAGATGAACACGCCCGGGACATCCCCCGACGGTTCATAGCGTGCGAGGTCGGACATTTCCGTGCTTTGCTGCCCTGCTGCTTTTTGCACCGTCTGACCCAGGACCGAATTGGCGTATGGCCCTGAGAGGAGATTGGTTCCGAAATCGGCCTGCGGCTTGATCTGATAGATGACATCCCCGCGGTCATTGATCAGGGATGCATTGGCAAAGCCGTAGCGGGAGACCTCCATTTTCAATTCCTTTGCATTGGCGGACTCTGCCTCCTGATAGGCATCAGACTCCCTGCCAAGCTTCCACACCGGGTCAAAGGATTGAATCGCCGTGATGATCGTCCCTGAAGCAGCCAGGGTCTCGACATTTCGCGTCCGTTCCCGGAAGTAGTTCTCGACCTGTTCTTTGTTGCTGTTGCGCAAAGATTCTAAGGTGGCGGCACTGCTGTTCAACAATTCCTCTTTGGTTGCGTGATACGAAAACACACCTGCGGCAGTTAACGGTACGATTCCAGCAAACAATAAGGCAATCAGTACGCGCGCCCCTAGCTTCATCAGCAGCCCCCCATGACTTTTTCGTACTATTCTCTCTATGAATATAGTACCAGAAAATGAAAATGGAAGGCTATACCATTCTGCAATTAGGCGGTCTCAAATATCATGGCGATCTCGTCGCACATAGGTAATTTGGAGCAATTGATGCAATCTTTCCATACCTTTTGCGGCAGAGATTCCTTGGCTACAATCCAAAAACCGCATTTCTCAAAAAACTCCTTTTGATACGTCAGAGCCAGCACGCGGTTGATGCCCAAGACGCGGCATTGCTCTACCAGATGCAAAACAAGATGTTTTCCTACGCCCATGCCTTTGGCTCTTTCCGCAATCGCCAACGAACGTATTTCCGCCAGGTCTTCCCACAAGATATGAAGTCCCGCTACACCGACGACCGTCTCCCCGTCGTGGGCTACGATAAACGATTGCAGGTGCTCGCACACCGACAGCTTGGTGCGCGGAAGCATCAACCCTTGCCGTGCATATTCATTAACAATCTCCAGCATCGCATCTACGTCTTTCATTGTCGCCTGACGTACGGTCAGCGCCTTGGTGACACTCATCTTACTCTCCTCCACTCCACGCTCAGGAAGCCTGGTACAGTATCATAATTATTCATTATAGTATATAAATATACATTCGCAATGGTCAGAAGTCTATCCCTTTTTTCATTGTCTTGTCCCCCGTTCATTCAAATGAATTCTTTCGAAAGAACAAATTATGGTATAATGTCGGATAAGACATCGGTCAGGAAGTAGGTCCAACAGCATAAACGATGAAGCCAAACGGAGGTGCACGCGATTTGACGACGCGAAGAGAACGTAAAAAACGGGAGACGCGGGAAAAAATCTTCAACTCTGCTATCAAGCTGTTCAAGGAGCACGGCTTCGAAGGGACAACCATCGATATGATCTCCGAGGAAGCCGATGTGGCGCGCGGAACGATTTTTCTCCATTTCACCTCCAAAGAAGCGATTCTCGCCAACTGGGGCTACGAAAGGCTTCATGAAATTGAGGAACGTCGGGATGAGTGGGATATCGATGATGATTGCAAAGCGAAGGTCTTGCGCATTTACAAGATTATGAACGAAGTCACCATCAACAATTTCGACTTCATTAAAGTTGTCGTGGAGTCTTCGATGAAACACCGCAAAGTGCTGGAATCGGAGAAAAACATGTATTTTGAACTGCGCCAGCTTTTTGCGGATCTGATCGAAGATGCCCAGGAGAAAAAACAGCTAAAGTCCAAGTTCAATCCTCTGGTCGCTGCCAACATGCTCGAAAACATCTACTACAACGCGCTGTACGACTGGGTTCGCAGCGAAGGAGCATGGGCGTTGGAAGAAATCATGGAAGAAAAGGTCTCTATCGTATTTGAAGGGCTGCACACAGATTAAATCTTGTGATCAGCCCTTCGCGTTTTCTGCGCATGCCTGCTCCCTCTCTTTCCCCCCTGCTCTTGGCACTTTCAACATCTACCAGCCTCGTTTTTGCTTGCGGTCACTATGACAATTCCCTATGATGAAGTTAGCTTGTTTGAAGACCTTGGAGGTAATGACATTCAGATGCGAAATGGAATCAAGCGTGAAGATATTGAATTGCTGGCTCCCGCGGGCAACTGGGATTGTCTGAAGGCTGCTGTAGCC
>DASQMM010000440.1:0-1962 GCA_035645495.1 Brevibacillus sp.
GCATACTGGGTTTGCTTTTGTTGAGGGGCAGCGGGTTGGGCCGTTTGCGGTACCCCCAACTCCTCGGCTGTCGGTTTATAGTGCTTGGTGGCATTATAGAGCTTCAACTTGGTCTTCGGACCGAGTACGCCGTCTACGTTCAATCCGAATTCGTATTGGAAGTTGCGCAATGCCCAGTACGAACGCCAGCCAAAGACACCGTCTACTTTTCCCGTGTAAAAACCGAGAAGCTTCAGTCGTCCCTGCATCTCCCGAACGTCCTGACCTTGCGCGCCTACTTTTACAATTTGCTTGCTAAAGGCATCCGAACGTGCGGGAGAGAGAACGGCTGCCGTCGTCAGCAAACCGGCGACGAGCAGGAAAGCGACGAGCCATTTCACAGGCCGATTCATGAAAAATCCACTCCTTATCATGACTGACTATACCTGGGATAAGCCGTTTACGTTTCGTTCACAGGTATGGTTCTATAGATCTTCAAGCTATAGGATTCCCAGTTTTCGCATCACTTGCATAGTAAAATATTGGAGGCGAACCTTCGACAAAATAGCAGAGAAATTTCTTTCAAGCCCAAGCTGTGATTGTTTATAATGAAAGAAAAATTGGAAAGCAGGCAGGATTCGGGCGAAAAGGAGGGCGTCCAGATGGCGGACAATATCGGGGAAATCAGAATAGCTGACAATGTTGTCGCAGTCGTGGCTGGAGTGGCAGTTGAAGAAGTGTCGGATGTTTCGGTACGTTCTGGAGGCTTGTATCAGGATTTGGCGAAGAAAATCCAGGGTGGAATGAAAGGGATCAATGTCTCCATTCTGGACGGCAGGGTTACGATTGATTTGCGTATTTCCGTTCGTTATGGCGTGCCTATACATCATGCGTGCAACACCTTGCAGAAAAAGGTGAAGGAGACGGTGGAGCATATAACCGGATTATTTGTGGAAGCGATCAATGTTCGTGTAGACACCATTGAACTGTGAGAGAATTCAAATTGAATAAAGAGAGCTATCCCGTTGTCAGGCGTCCTCACATGACAAACAGGGATAGCTCTTTTTACATCGAGAAGGAGTGTTGCTGCTGAAGCTGTTCTTCTATTTTCTGTCGGCTTACTTCACGCGATACGGACAACAGGATTCCTGTGGAGATCAGACACACCAGTAGAGAGGATCCGCCATAGCTGATAAATGGCAGAGGGACGCCAGTCAGGGGAATCAATCCGGTTACACCCCCGATGTTGATCATTGCTTGCAAGCCGATCATGGTAATGACGCCGATCCCGACCAAGCTGGCGAACGTATCCTTGACGCGTAGACAGATATGTATTCCGCGAAGCAGATAAAGCAGGTACACAAGTAAAAAGAGGATGGTGCCGATAAAACCAAGTTCTTCCGAGATGATGGAGAAAATAAAATCGGTATGCGCTTCCGGCAGGTACAGATACTTCTGAATGCTTCTACCAAAGCCGGTCCCGGAGATGCCCCCATGAGCGATAGCGATCCAGGATTGAATAATGTTGTAGCCTGTACCGAGAGGATCGCTCCAGGGGTCCAAATAGGAATTGATCCGGTTGATCGCATAATCTTTTGTGCTGATATAAGCAAAAAGAGCGACACTGACAGTGGGAAAGCCGATTCCGATCAATTGTACGAGTCTGGCACCGCCGCAGACTAGAACGACCAAAGCGACCCCAAGTAGAATCGCAGCAGAGCCCAGGTCAGGCTGAATGGCGATCAGCAGGAAAAACAAACCGGTAATGACCAGTGGAGGCATGAGCCCAGACTTCAGCTTGCGTATGCCGTCCCCTTTTTTGCTGATTATTGCGGCCAGGTACAAGATCAAGCCCAATTTGGCAAATTCGGCAGGCTGCAGGTTGGCGACTCCCAGGTTGAACCAGGAGCGTGCCCCGTTGATTTTAACCCCGATTCCTGGTATGAGTACCAGAAATAATGCAAGTAAGCTGATGAGGGCAAT
>DASQMM010000441.1:0-1934 GCA_035645495.1 Brevibacillus sp.
GGGTCTCTTTATCCAGGAAGGGAGAGGGACTCTCTTCGACCACCTTTTGATGGCGCCGCTGAATGGAACACTCTCTTTCCAGAAGATGAATCACTTGACCCGCCTGATCTCCCGCGATCTGCACCTCGATATGGTGTGGCCTTTCCACGTATTTCTCCACGTACATAGCATCGTTGCCAAAATACGCTTTCGCCCTTCCGCGTGCGGATTGGAACGCCTGACGAAGCTCTTCTTCATCACGGCAAATCTGCATACCGATGCCACCACCGCCTGCACTTGCCTTCAACATGACGGGAAATCCGATGGACTTTGCCATCTGTACGGCTTCGTCCCCGGTCTCGACAGGCTGATCGCCGCCTGGGACCACGGGAACACCTGCCTGCTGCATGATCCGGCGCGCCGTCAGTTTATCCCCCATCTGTCCAATCACTTCTGGAGTCGGTCCGATGAATACGATGCCCTCCTCCAGCACTCTGCGGGCGAACGATTCATTCTCGGACAACAGTCCATACCCTGGATGGATCGCATCTGCTTGGCATTTCTTGGCAGCAGCAAGAATGGCCTCAATGTTCAGATAACTGTGCGGAACAGGCGGCGGACCGATATGTACAGCTTCATCCGCCTCACGGACATACGGCATCTCTTGATCCGCGTCAGAGCAAATCGCCACTGTTGCGATCCCTTTTTCCCGACAAGTCCGAATAATCCTCCGGGCGATCTCGCCGCGGTTGGCAATCAAGACCTTTTTCATGATACGATCCTCCTCTCATTTATGCGCATTGGGGGCAATTGGATTGAAAGCGTTTGCAGGATGGCAACCCCCGAACGCGCAACTTCATCTCGTATCTATTTTGCCATGAGTCGGCTCATAGTTCTAGGATGAAAATATATTTTTTTCCATCCTGAGTTTCAAAAGCGTAAAACTCTCCTGCGCCAGATGTGAAGAAAACCTCTTTTCTTGCCTAAGAATGGTGTATAATACAGGTATGCGCAAGTGGTTTTAGACAATGGGTTTTGAGAGGAGTGGCCAAGCATGTTTGAAGTAAAGCGTTTACAAATCAATTACAAGACACTGGAAGAATTCCAGAAGTTTCGCGAATTTGGCCTGGAGGAGCTTTCCATGAAGGAAGACCTGGAGGCAAATATTGTGGAGAATGATTCGGAATCTCCTTTCTATGGCATTTACGATAATGACCTGCTCGTCGCCCGTATGAGCCTTTATAAAATTGACGCCAAGTACGACCGTTATTTTGAGCCTTCGCAGGAGTATTACGAGCTGTGGAAACTGGAAGTGCTGCCCGACTACCGCGGCAAGGATTACGGTACGGCACTCGTCAATCACGCAAAAAGCTTCGGTTCCCCGATCAAAACCAACTCACGCTGTCGTGCCGATCAGTTTTGGCTGAAAATGGGCTTTACACCTGTAAAGTACAACCCGATGCGGGACCGTGGCGAAAACCCTTATGTGTGGTTGCCTGAAAACGTATCTCTGCAAGATTAGACCTACCTTGAAATAATTCTGGGATGCAAAAAAAAAAGAAGCGGTGCGAGACCGCTTCTTTTTCTTTTTCGTCGCTACTTTTCCACGCGCTCCAGGTTCCCGTTTTCATCCATTTTGAAGATGGGCTTGGATGCGCTCCTGTCTTCTTCCTGCAAAATGGCGAGCTTGCGTGCACGATCCATGATCTGGACGAGTGCCCGGTAATCCTCCCCGACATCCTGTACCTGCTCCAGTTCTCTTTTGGCACGTTCCAGAGACTCGGTCAATTCTTTTATTTTCAATTCTTTTCCTTCCAATTCTTGTTCCAATTGCTTCACACGACGCAGTAAATCTTTTTGGTTCACCAGCATGCGGATCACGTATTCGATTTGCTGCTCTTCATCGCTCGCAGAGGATACAGCCCCCACGGCTTGTGTCAGTGGCGGCTTGAGCG
>DASQMM010000442.1:0-6652 GCA_035645495.1 Brevibacillus sp.
ACCGTCGCTCAGGTAAAGGCATTGGGACGTGATGCGATCATGATCCGTGCCAACGTATCCGACAGCGAAGAGGTCAATGAGATGTTCAAGACGGCATTGGAGCACTTCGGCAGTCTCGACATTCTCGTCAACAACGCTGGAATCACGCGTGACAACCTGCTCATGCGCATGAAAGAGGAAGAGTGGGATGCGGTGATCGACACCAATCTCAAAGGTGTTTTCAATTGCCTGAAGGCTGCTACCCGTCCGATGATGAAGCAGCGCTCCGGCAAGATTATTAATATCACGTCCGTCGTCGGAGTATTGGGCAACCCGGGCCAAGCCAACTATGTAGCGGCGAAGGCCGGTGTCATCGGCTTGACCAAGACGGCGGCAAAAGAACTGGCGACTCGTGGCATCACCGTCAATGCGGTCGCTCCTGGCTTTATCGACACTGAGATGACAGCTGTCTTGCCAGAAGATGTAAAGGCTGGTCTTATCGGCCAAATCCCTCTGGGACGTCTCGGGCAGACGGATGATATCGCGAATGTCGTGGTATTCCTGGCTTCTGACGCAGCCAATTACATGACAGGTCAAACCTTGCATGTAGACGGCGGCATGTATATGTAATCCAGCTTTCTCAAAACTGGTTTTTTAGATGCTCATCCACTATAATACGGGAGAGGGGGTGAAGGTTAATGGCAGATACATTGGAGCGCGTGAAGAAAATCATCGTCGATCGTCTGGGTGTAGATGAGTCCAAAATTACTTTGGAAGCTTCTTTCAAAGAAGATCTGGGCGCTGACTCCCTGGATGTAGTAGAACTCGTAATGGAATTGGAAGACGAGTTCGATTTGGAGATTTCTGACGAAGATGCTGAAAAGATTACTACTGTTGGTGAGGTTGTTAAATACATAGAATCTCACAAGTAGATCCATCAGTTGGAAGTCCCGTTTGCATGCGGGACTTCTCCTTCATTGACGCTGTTTCATGAACGATTTATTTTGTCTGCGGGTCTTGTGCAGACATGTTGAAAATAGATAATCAGAAGAGATAGCCCAAGGGCTGACTTCCATAGAGGTGATCGTAATGAAGCGCAGAGTGGTGATTACCGGCGTAGGCGTCATTTCTCCTGTGGGGAATGACAAAGAAACATTCTGGAACAATCTGATCGAGGGAAAATCGGGAATCAAGCCAGTTACCTCCTTCGATACGACGGATTATCCGACCAAGATCGCAGGCGAAGTAACGGATTTTGATCCGGAACAATTTATCGATAAAAAGGAGATCCGACGTACAGACCGATTCGTTCAGTTTGGACTCGCTGCTGCCAAGATGGCTGTGGAAGACGCCAAGCTGGAAATTACGGCCGAAAATGCGGAACGAGTGGGTGTATACATCGGGTCGGGGATTGGCGGCTTGTCCACGTGGGAAGATCAGCACAAGGTACTGTTGGATAAAGGTCCGCGAAGAGTGAGTCCTTTCTTCATTCCGATGCTGATCGCCAATATGGCATCTGGAGCGGTATCGATCCAATACGGTGCGAAGGGTCCTACCTCAAGTGCGATTACGGCTTGTGCTACAGGAACCAATGCGATCGGAGATGCGTTCCGTCTGATCCAGTTAGGCCAAGCGGATGCGATGATTGCAGGCGGTGCCGAGGCGACGATCCGCCCGATGGCATTCGCCGGTTTCTGCTCCGCGAAAGCCATGTCCACGCGCAATGAAGAGCCGGAAAAAGCAAGTCGTCCCTTTGACAAGGACCGGGATGGTTTTGTCATGGGTGAGGGTGCTGGCGTCATCATTCTCGAGGAGCTGGAATTCGCGAAAAAGCGCGGAGCCACGATTCTCGCGGAAGTGATTGGATACGGGATGAGCGCAGACGCCTTTCACATTACCGCGCCGTCTCCGGGAGGCGAAGGAGCTGCTCGTTGCATGGCGAACGCCTTGCAAGATGCGGGAATCGCACCAGAAGAGGTCGATTACATCAACGCGCACGGAACCTCCACAGACGCGGGGGATATCGCTGAGACACATGCCATCAAGTCCGTTTTCGGTGAGCATGCCTACAAGCTGGCCGTCAGCTCGACCAAATCGATGACTGGCCATCTCCTGGGTGCTACCGGCGGGATTGAGACAATCGCTTCAGCATTCGCGTTGCGCGATCAGATTCTGCCTCCAACCATTAATCTGGAGAACCCTGATCCTGAATGTGATCTCGATTATGTTCCCAACCAGGCACGCAAGTCCGATGTCCAAGTCGCTCTGACGAATACATTCGGATTTGGCGGGCACAATGCAACCATTATCTTAAAAAGATACGAGGCCTAAATGAGTCCTACTGAGCGAAAAAGTAGGAAGTCTCCTGAATTGGTGGTGAGGGTGATGAATTTTGCACGGCTGCAAGAAAAACTAGGCGTTCGTTTTCATGATGAGAGCGTTTTGCGGCAGGCATTCACCCATTCTTCCTACGTGAACGAGCAACGTGGCAAACGGATACAGGATAATGAACGGCTGGAGTTTTTAGGCGATGCCGTACTGGAATTGACTGTTTCCCAGTTTCTTTACAAGACATTCCCCAAGATGAGCGAAGGGGAAATGACGAAACTCCGTGCAGCGATTGTCTGTGAACCGTCATTGGTCAAGTTTGCCGAACTACTCCAGTTTGGTGATCTCGTTCTGCTGGGAAAAGGGGAAGAGCTTACAGGAGGAAGACAGCGTCCAGCCCTGCTGGCGGACGTGTTTGAGGCTTTTGTCGGAGCCCTGTATCTAGATCAAGGATTGGACGCTGTTTTTGCCTTCATGGAAAAATACGTGTATCCCCGTGTGGATAAAGGGGAGTTCGCCCAGGTTACAGACTTCAAAAGCCAATTGCAGGAATTTGTCCAACAAGACAATCTGGGAGATATTCAGTACCGAATCGTCGAAGAGAAAGGTCCGGCTCACAACCGCGAATTTGTCTCGGAGGTTCTGCTGAATAGCCGTTCGCTTGGCGTTGGAACTGGCCGATCCAAAAAAGAAGCCGAACAGCAAGCCGCGGCTCGCGCTTTGATCAAGCTGGGCGCGAAATAGGGAAGCAAAAGGTCGTATGATCTCTGAATAGAGGGAGTACGACTTTTTGCTTCACGCCCGAATAATTCACGGCAAACCACTGGGAAACTACTGCGTGTTGTCTCCCTCTATGATAAACTGATAGAGAATGCTCTCTTCGTGAAAGAAGCTCCTGTACATACAGGGGCTTTCTTTTAGGGATGCGGCTCTAAGCTCACGAAAGAAACCCTGACCCCTTCTGCACGAGAAGGATCGTGCCAGTGAGAAGGGACCAGCTTTTTGCGATAGAAGGAGGACCATCCGTATGTATTTGAAACGCCTGGAACTGGCAGGGTTCAAATCCTTTGCCGATCGGACAGAGCTGGAATTCGTTCCCGGAGTAACGGCTGTAGTAGGCCCGAATGGGAGCGGGAAAAGCAATGTATCCGATTCGATTCGCTGGGTGCTTGGCGAGCAGAGCGCCAAATCCCTGCGCGGGGCGAAAATGGAAGATATCATATTTGCCGGCAGTGACACACGCAAGCCGGTCAATTTTGCAGAAGTTACCTTAACCTTGGACAATACAGACCGTTCGCTCGATGTGGAGTATTCGGAAGTGTCCGTGACGCGCCGGGTCTATCGTTCCGGGGAAAGTGAATATTACATAAACAATCGCGCCTGCCGCTTGAAGGACATCATGGAACTGTTCATGGATACGGGATTGGGAAAAGAAGCGTACTCGATCATCGGACAAGGAAAGATTGAGGAGATTCTCAGCACCAAATCCGAGGACCGTAGAGGAATCTTTGAAGAAGCCGCTGGGATTGTGAAATACAAAACCCGCAAGCGTGAGGCCGAGAAAAAACTGGCGGACACGGAGCAGAACCTTGTCCGCATACACGATATCGTAAGTGAAATCACCGAGCAGATCGGTCCGTTGCAGGAGCAGGCGCAGACAGCCCGCACGTATCAGGAACTGCACCGCGAGCTGGTTGAACACGAAGTAGCGCTCTACGTCCAGCAGATTGAGGCGGCCCACCAAAAATGGGAAGAAGCATCGGCACGTGTACAAGAACTGCAAGAGCAGCTCGTTGGACAGACTGCCGGGGCCTCGAAGCAGGAAGCAGACCTGGAGCAAGCCCGTTTTCACGTGTCGCAGATTGACCAGTCGATTGAAGAACTTCAGCAAGTGCTCTTGACCGTCAGTGAAGAGGCGGAGAAGGTCGAGGGCCAGCGCGAGGTTCTGCGCGAGCGGATGCGCAATCTGAGTGCCAACCGTCAGCAGACGATGGAGCATATGCACCGGATTACGGAAAAACAGCATGCCTTGGAGATGGAACTCGTCGAAGAAACAAAGCGTGCGGACGAAGCCAAGCAGAAAATGAGTGACGCCCGTTCCGCGCTGAAGGAGGCGGAGGACCAGTTTTACGCCATGGTCCAATCCCTGACAGACGATGTGGAGAGGCTGAAAAGCGATTATTTCGAAAAGCTCAATGAAATGGCCAACCTGCGCAACGACATTCGCCATCAGCAGCAGCTTGTGCAGACCAGCCAAGCCCGCATGGACCGGCAACGCCTCGAAAAAGAACGGCTGGAGCAAGAAGAACAGCAGCGACAAGAAAAGCGCAATGAACTGCAAGAGCAGCTGCGTGAGATTGATCAGGCGATCCACGATACGCTGGAGAAATACAAGGAACTCATGGACCAAGTGCGCGAGGGACAGACCGCATCCGAGCAAGCTCGCAAAGAACTGCGCCAGTTGGAGCAGAAGCGGGAATCCGCCAAATCGCGTCTGGATTTGCTGCGCGAGATGCAGTCGGAGTTCGCTGGTTTTCAGCAAGGTGTCAAAGAAATCCTGAAAGCGCGTGAACGCGGCTTTTCCGGGATTCACGGAGCAGTAGCTGAACTGGTCGTCGTGCCGCAGCAGGTGGAAACCGCAGTGGAAGTGGCACTTGGCGGCGCATTGCAGAACGTCGTCGTAGAAAATGAAGCGGCGGGACGTGCAGCGATCGCGTACCTGAAGCAGCATAATGCCGGACGGGCTACCTTCCTTCCCCTTGATGTCATTCGTTCGCGCAGCATTCAGGCAGAGGACAAGCGCCGTTTGGAGAAAGAAGCAGGGGTCGTCGGCATCGCGAGCGAGCTGGTCAGCTTTGAAGCGACGTACCGTCCGATTTTTGAATCGCTGCTGGGCAATGTCATCGTCACCCAAACGCTGGAGCAGGCGAACCAGGTCGCATGCACCTTGGGCTATCGCTACCGGGTTGTTACGCTCGAAGGAGATATTGTCAACGCCGGCGGTTCCATGACGGGTGGAGCGCTGAAAAAGAACACGACCAATCTTCTCGGGCGAAATCGCCAGGTGGAAGAGCTGGAAGCGCAAATGGGGCAGATCGATCAGGCAATTTCTGGGCATACTACCCTTATGGAACAACTGGCACAGCAACAGCGGCAAAAAGAGCAGGAGCAAGAGACGCTTCGCAGCCAGGGTGAGGCGCTGCGCTTGAAGGAGCAGGAAGTCAAAGGACTGCTGCAGCAAGTGGAGTCAGAAGGAAAATCCATTGGCGAGCGGGCCAAGCTGGTCGAGCAGGAAATCGACGGCTATCTGCGCGAGTCCGAAGAAGCGCTTGTCAAGCAGCAGGCGACGGAGGAAAAGCTGGCGAAGCTTGTGGCAGAGGAAAAAGAACTCACGGAGCAGATTGCCGCAGCGGAAGCCAAGCGCCAGGAGCAGCTCGAATCCAAAGAAGAGATCAACCAGAAGATTACCAGTCTGAAGGTATTGGATGCTCAGGTGAGACAAGAGTACCAATCTCGTCAGGAGCAGACAGAACGGCTGCTGGAGCAGAAAATCTCCCTGCAAAAAGAATGGGACGAGCAGAATGCCACTCTTGCTTCTCTGGATGAGCTGGAGCAGACCAATGAATCCTCGGGAAGCAAGCTGGATGAGACCATCGCCGAGCTTCGCCAGGATAAAGAACGGGTAGCAGGACTGATTCAAGAGAGGCGCAATGAGCGCGCCACTCTATTCCACAGGCAGGAGCAGTTGGAGCAGGAGGTCAAAGAGATCCGCAAAGCGGTTAAGTCCCTGGAAGACAAGCTGCATCAGGAAGAAGTCAAAGTAAACCGCAGCGAGGTAGAATTGGACCACCTGTTGAACAAACTCTCCGAAGAATACGAAATGAGCTACGATCTGGCGAAGATGAAATATCCGCCGCGCGGTGAGATCGCTGACGAGACGCAAATCGTCAACCGCCTGAAAAAACAGATTGCGGCTCTGGGTACGGTGAATCTGGGCGCAATTGAAGAGTACGAGCGCTTGTATGAGCGTCAGCAGTTTTTAA
This sequence comes from Brevibacillus sp., assembly GCA_035645495.1. Classification (GTDB taxonomy): domain Bacteria; phylum Bacillota; class Bacilli; order Brevibacillales; family Brevibacillaceae; genus Brevibacillus. The sequence continues at coordinate 6,351 of DASQMM010000442.1, forward strand.
GCACGCAGGAAGCGGATCTGAACGAAGCCAAGGAAATGCTTTATCAGGTCATTTTGGAAATGGATACGGAGATGTCCAGACGTTTTAAGGAGACCTTCGATGCCATCCAGGAGCAATTCCGCGACGTTTTCGTTGCATTGTTCGGGGGAGGACGTGCTGATCTTTTGCTCTCCAACCCGGAGAATCTATTGGAGACAGGGATTGATATAGTCGCCCAGCCGCCAGGGAAAAAGCTGCAAAACCTGGCCCTGCTGTCGGGTGGGGAGCGTGCCCTGACTGCCATGGCTTTGCTATTTGCGATT
>DASQMM010000443.1:0-1959 GCA_035645495.1 Brevibacillus sp.
CCTGCCCTATCGAGCGCTTCAGGCGATGCACCGGGCACGTCTGCGTGATCGTCGCCCCTTCGGCAAACTCATGGGCGATGCCGTCCAATCCGCATTGAACACCCTCTTTATGATTGGGGGATTCATTATTGTCTTTTCGGTCCTCATTCAGTTGTTCCAAGCGATCGAATTGACGGCCTTCATCACCAAGCTGCTTGCGATCATACTCGGCCCCTTCGGTGTGCCTCCCTCTTTGTCTCAAGCGATCGTATCCGGATTGTTCGAGGTTACACTCGGGGCTCAGGCAGCAAGCGATGCTCCTGCCGCTGTTCCGATCGTATGGAAAGCCGCGATCGCCAGTGCCGTCCTCTCCTGGGGAGGCTTGAGCGTCCACGCACAAGTGGCAAGCATCCTCAGCACGACAGACATTCGCGTCATGCCGTATCTGATCGCCCGCTCCCTGCATGCTTTGCTGGCCGCGATCCTTACCGTAATCCTCTGGAAACCGCTCACCTCGATGGCCTGGCTGCAGGAGAAAAGCGTACCTGTTTTCTTGCCCAATCAATCGGAACTGACACTTTCCAACTGGTGGGATGCTTTGGCGTACTCCGGGCTGCTGATGTTAATCGGCGGAGGACTCTTGGTGCTAGGCTCTCTTTTGGCTCGCTATCTGCAGTCGCTTAAAACCCGCTGAACGGTTATTGACCTAATTTTTCTTTCAGGGCCTTTTCGACGACAGGCGGCACTAATTCGCTGACACTTGCCTTGTAGCTTGCCACTTCCTTGACGATACTGGAGCTGAGGTAGGAGTACTGGTTACTGGTCATCATGAAGAACGTTTCTACCTCATCATCCAGTTTTTTATTGATGGAGGCAACCTGCATCTCGTACTCGAAATCAGAAACCGCACGCAAGCCGCGAACAATCACGCGGGCTCCCCGTTTTTGCATGTAGTCGATCAGCAAACCCTCGAAGGAATCAATCTCGACATTTTCCATCCCTGCCGTCGCCTGGCGGAGCAGCTCTACGCGCTCCTCGACACTGAACAGGGATTTTTTCTTGGAATTGATCAGGACTGCTACAATTACCTTGTCAAAAATTCTCGCGCTGCGCGCAATGATATCCAGATGTCCATAGGTAACGGGATCAAAGCTCCCCGAGCAAACTGCGATAACCATGACCAACTGCGCCTCCCTTATGTAGCCGATTCCTCGGCCTCCGTATCCTTCTCTGGCTCGTAGACGTACAAGGTGACAGCCGTGTCTCCATAGACGGCGGCACGATATTGGATGCAATCGCCCACCTCTTGCGGCAGCGCAATCCCGACGTCATGCTCCGCCACGATCCAGGCACTGTCTGCAAGCAGATGCAATTCCTGAAGCAGCGCGATTTCTTCCGCGATCTTTTGCTGTGCATAAGGCGGGTCGAGAAATACCAGATCAAAGGCCAATTCACGCTTGGCCAAAGCCCGCAGCGCACGGCTGGCATCTATTTTGTACAATTCGACCTGATTTTCCAAACGACAAGACGCCAGGTTTTGTTGGACAACCGAATAAGCCTTGGCATCCCTTTCAACAAAGACTGCCCGCTCCGCACCTCTGCTCAAAGCCTCGATCCCAAGTCCTCCCGTGCCTGCATACAAATCCAGCGCCCAGCCTCCGTCGAAGTAGGGACCGATCATGTTGAATATGGATTCTTTTACCTTGTCTGTTGTCGGACGCGTTCCTTTCCCGGGAACGGCCGCCAATCTTCGTCCTCTGTGTTCACCTGCAATAACGCGCATATTTTCCACCTGTCAACGATTTATGTATTCTGTCTCAAGAATGATTTCATACTATCACATCGGCACTGGGCCCGTAAAATTTTCAGATGCGCAAAAAATGCTTTTACGGATGTATAGTTGTTGCAAGAAATGGAAAGGAATATGGATAGCGACGCATTGTTGTCGCTGACAACCGCGGAGAAGACTTACGTTTCCCC
>DASQMM010000444.1:0-4891 GCA_035645495.1 Brevibacillus sp.
GGCAAATATGTAATGTCCGCGCGCTATCTGCGTTTTGGCGAAAACATGCTCTTCCTTGATTTCCAGGACGGAGATCGCCTGGGCATCCAATTGCAGGTCGATCACTTCCCCGATCACTTCATCGATCCCCAGGGATTTTACCGGGTCCAGATGTTGTTCAGCAACGGATTTAATCCGCTCCCTCAGCTCCGGAATGCCCAATTCCAAACGGTCTAACCGTATTGTTTGAATACTGACGTGAAAAAACTCCGCCAAATCCTCATCGGTGGCGAAGGGATTGTCTTGTAGATACTGAACCAATTGCGTCTGGCGATCTTTCTTCGGCAAGCGGGCGATGCTCGACACCCCCCCAATTATAATGGAGCTCTCATGATTACGAGCAGTTTTTATTACCAGGTACTAAGTCAGTATAAGGGAGAAAAAGTGGATTGACAAGAAGGGATCATGAAAATGGGTCCAAACAACGCAAAAAACACCTCGCCGAACGAGAGATGTAACGGCAATTGTACACCATACCACTCCCGACTGTTTTCAACAACCTGACAGGATACAGAAGAGAACCTTGTTTCATAGATAACTCTAGGTAAAAGTAACTATTTTCCAAATTGTAACTCTTTTGTAATCTATTAATCTTTAGATCAAGTAAAATGTAATTTGTATCCAAAAAATGCACAAGGAGGATATTTATGAAAAGAATTTCTAAATTAGCAGTTTTATCAGCTACTCTATCTATTGCTTTGTTAACAGCTAATGCTTCCGCAAACAGTATTTCCGGAACTGGTGAAGATTATGAGATTGTTGCGAAAGGTTCATCTGTTCATGTTAAAGGAAACTCAGGATTTGTATCTGCATTTACTGAGGGAGAAGGCTCAGACCTGAATAGGGTCCGTGTGGAGTCAATAGTTTACGTAAACGGTCAAAAACAAAGCCCAACATTAGTAGGAAGTGGAACTAGCTATGCCAGCGTTGATTACGATGCCAATCCTACTAGATTAACCTCCCTTAGAATCTCTTCAACTCACTTTGCTTACAATAAAGTCAACGAGTATAAGAGAAGTACTTCAAGTGACCAATGGCCATAATCAAATGGAGGAGGAACATTACTATGAAAAGAAATCATATCGTTGGTTTCAGTCTTGCCTTGCTTGTAGCCTGCGGAACTTTGTTTGCTGCGAATCAACTTAGTGCGAATGAGCCTAACTTGGAAATAAAAGTATACGCTCAAAATACGCTACAGGTTTTGGGGATTGATGCAGATACGGATTCGATAACATCTTCGCATTCAGTTAAAGATAGTGTTACCTTCACTGATAAAGACGGCAAAGAATGGGTTTATATAGATTTTACCGATAGAACAAAATTCATTGAAGACATGGAAAACTACTATGATGAGGAATTTGTAGGAACCTTTATTGACGTGCAGGCCGACATCATGAGGAAACATTCACAAGTTGGGGATTATATTCCCGTTATTCTGTTAGATAAAGAATTACAGGAAGGCACTTTCACTTTTACCAGGGATAATGGAGAAACATTGTCCTTCCCAATCTATTATGATTCCAGAAAAGGGTGGACATACGAAGAACCAGCGCTATTTGAATCAGCTCAATAACGATCTAAGGAGCCATGTAATTCGGCTCCTTTTTTCTTCGAGGAATATAAAAAAACGAGGTGATTGCTCACCTCGCTTTTAGCAGCAAAACGTAATTATTTCGCTACTTTCACGCCTTTGTAGTGACCGCAGCTTGGGCAAACGCGGTGCGCGAGTTTGTACTCACTGCAATTGTCGCATTTTACCATGCCTGGAATCTCTAATTTGAAGTGCGTACGACGCATTCTTTTACGGGTTTTGGAAGTTCTCCGTTGAGGTACTGCCATCTTCCTTACACCTCCTTCAACTGACAAATGCTAAGATGCTCTATTGGGTGGATCGTATAAGCCAAAAGCTTATGCTATCCTTCAAAAATGAGAAAATCCAATCGGTTGATCGGTATCCCATCTTGAAAACAATGAAGGGAAAACGCTTAGTTGTTGTCCTTGAACAAATCAGCCAACCCTGCCAAACGCGGATCGATCCGTTCGTTTTTGCAGCTGCAGGGAGCTTCGTTGCGGTTTACTCCACACGTCGGACACAATCCTTTGCAATCCTCCTCACACAGTGGGAAGGTAGGCATCGCCAGCAGAAAATCCTCCTGCAGCAGCGTGTCCAACTCGATTTGATCGCCTTCGAGCGGATGTATATCGCTCTCTTCGTCCTCTTCGATCTGTGGGTCGTCTGCCAAAGCAAACGTCTCGGAAAAAGGAATAGAGGCATGCTGTGTAAAAGGAGTCAGGCAACGGGCACAGACAAAATCGATGTCCGCTTTCATTTCGCCTTTTACATAATAGAGGTTGCCCAGCTTTACGGCATCGCCCTCAACAGTCACGGGGGTCAAACCACGTATCTCATGATGGCGATTCTTCAGCTCTGTCGCATCCAGTGTTACCTGAAACGGCAATGGCTCGCCCTTTCGGTGATCCAATTCGGTTATCTTGATATTCATCTTTTCTTTCACCTCAAGCACAACAAGGATGATTATAGACCTTGCCCCAATGCTTTGTCAACCATTTTCCCTTGACAGCCAGCAAATCAGCTAGGTTTGTTTCGGCTTTAATTCGTTTAAAAAGGCAACGGCATCGTCGATGGTCTTGACTGGCACAATCTGCATGGAAGTGCCGATTCGCTCTGCTGTTTTGACGGCGTCTTTGTAGTTGGAGTTCGGATCGTTCGGATCATCCGGTGCAAAAAAGATCTCTGCCCCAGCCGCGTCTGCCGCCACGATCTTGTGATTGATACCGCCTATCTTCCCGACTGATCCATCCAGCGCGATCGTTCCAGTCCCTGCGATTTGAAAGCCCTTGGTCAGATCCGTTTCCGTATTGAGCTGGTCGTAGATCTCCAGCGCCATCATCAACCCGGCAGATGGACCTCCGATTCCCTGTGCTGCAATCGTTACCTTTTTAGGGATTTCGATCAATTGCTTGCTGTCGGTTCGGACTCCGATCCCGACTGACTGTGTATTGGGCAGTGGCTTTAAAGGTAACATCGTTTTGGCGACTTGTCCATCACGAGTATACGTAATTTCAACCTCGTCCCCTGCTTTTTTACCAGCAAGCTGCTGCAACAGGTCTTTGGCTTCGGGGGTCTTGACTCCGTTTACTTCGATGATGACATCTCCGATTTTTAGCGCCTCTTTCGCCGGCATTCCCTCCAGCGTCCCCATCACCCAGACACCTTGATTCTCCACATGCACATCGTAGCCGGCCAGGCGGAAAGCGACTGCCTCCGCCAATTTTTGCGAATTGTCCATCACCGCTTGCTCCCGGCGAATGAAATCCTCGTTGTTTTCTCCCTGGCTTACCACCAATTGCTTGGGCATCAACTCCGCGTCCTGTGAGACTTGGGCATACAGATACCATGCGATGCTCGCCTCGCCCATGCGCACTGTCGTAAGCATAAAGGAGCCTGTTTCATCCTTTTTCCCGTCTTCCACTTCGATGATGGGTCCAAGTGAAATGGCGGAGCCAGGCCGGGTGACATAATAATTCGTCGGCACGAAGAAAGAAAGGCCCAGCAAAATCACAATCAATATGATGAGCCCATTGATCCCTTTTGCCTTTCTTCTACGGGATGCCTGGGATACGCTGCCCATACGACGTTCTTCCATTATTCCTCTTCCTCCCAGTTCGCGATCATTTCCTCGATTTGTTGAACGATCTCTATGGCTGCATGTTCGCCCCGGTCTATAATTTCTTCTACGCCGCCGTATGCAATACTACTATAGTGTCCAACATCCGGACAGATTACGAGGTCGGCCGCCAGGATCCGGTTGCGAAAAATCTCCCGTTCCATGACATCGATGGTCTGTACGATCACGTCAAAGATGGAGCCCATCTTCATCTCCGTGTCCAATTGTGCCACGTCCACCGCAATCACGATGTCTGCCCCCATCTCGCGCAGGACAGACACCGGGACACGGTCGATTACCCCTCCATCCACCAGCAGCCGCCCATTGACCCTCTCCGGCACGAAAATGCCCGGAATGGAGATACTTGCCCGAACGGCTTGATCGATCGGTCCATCGCGAAAGACAACGCGCTCCCCTGATTCAATATCTGTAGCCACAATTGCAAGCGGAATATCCAATTCTTCGATTCGTTTGCCATGCGTCAATAGCTGGATCAATTGCTTGATTTTATCCCCGATAATAAACCCCATACCGGGCACCGTCAGATCCACCAGGTGCTTCCGCTTTAAATTTTTTGCGAGCTTTCCCATCATATGCGGCTCGATGCCATTGGCGTAAACAGCAGCGATCAGACTTCCCATGCTGCTGCCAGCGAGCATGTCGACTTTGATACCATGTGCATCGAGAACCTTCAACACACCAATATGGGCATAACCTCGGGCTCCTCCCGACCCCAATGCCAAGCCTACTATTGGTTTTCGTTTTGCCGCCACGCTCCATCCCCCCTGTAACAAACATATGTGGGGAGCCACCGATCTTTCTCTTTCTCGTCTGATCATGCAAGCCTGCGCATAGTTTTCGTGTCCAAGACGTAGACATGTACTACTGTTGCTTGTTCAGGAGGATTCCATGTCACGTCACTCTCCCGTACTAACCCTGTTACTTGCCTTCTCGACAATTGCCCTAGTCTTGATGTTGGTGGCTCATTCCCAAATCTCATTTGAAGCTGCGGTTCGCGGCCTGAAAATCTGGTGGGAAGTGGTCTTCCCTTCTACCTTGCCGTTTATCGTTCTATCAGAGATCTTGATGGGTCTTGGTGTCGTTCACTTCTTCGGCGTCCTTCTGGAGCCTTTGATGCGCCCCTTGTTCAATGTACCTGGCAC
>DASQMM010000445.1:0-2146 GCA_035645495.1 Brevibacillus sp.
TGCATGCGATCAGACTCTTTGTGACAAAACCAGCCGGATATACCTCCAAACCAGAACGTTGGAGCTCGTCAACGATGGCATCCCGACGTTCAAGGGGAACCTCTACATAGATCTGCTTGAATAGCGTCATCTCGATTTTGGCATCAGGCCCCACTATAGTCCCCATTACAGCAAGCTGCTCTGGTGTAAAAAGACTTCCTCCCACTTGGATCGCCGGGGCAACGGCAATTTTTGTTTTTTCTCCCATCATCTTTTCCCCTCTCTTATTACAGGTTCTTTCTGAACAACTATGTGTCATTTATCGAACTTTGACACGTTGCAAGCGAAGGGCATTCAGTACGACAGACACGGAGCTTAACGCCATTGCTGCGCCTGCGACCCACGGTGCCAACAGACCGAGTGCTGCAATAGGAATCCCGAGTGAGTTATAAGCGAGTGCCCAGAACAAATTTTGTTTAATATTGCTCATGGTTTTTCTGCTCATATAGATTGCATCCGGAATACTGGATAGGTCGCCACGCATGAGTGTCACATCTGCCGCTTCCATCGCGACGTCCGTACCCGTCCCAATGGCCATGCCGATATCTGCTGTTGCAAGAGCTGGCGCATCATTGATGCCATCCCCAACCATGGCAACCTTTTTGCCTTGTGCTTGCAGTTTCTTCACTTCCTCAGCCTTCCCTTCTGGAAGAACTTCGGCAAGGACCTGATCGATACCGACTTCAGCAGCAATCGCGTTAGCCGTTCTTTTGTTGTCCCCCGTAATCATAATGACCTGAATACCCATATCTTTCAGACGGGCGACGGCAGTTTTGGAGGTTTCTTTAATCGTATCAGCCACAGCTACTATACCCGCGTACTGTTTATTTATCGCGACAAGCATGGCTGTTTTTCCGGATTCTTCAAGTTTGGCCATCGTATCGTAAGCGTTCTTCGCATCTACTTCAAATCTTTCCAGTAAGCGTCTTGTGCCAATGAGTACCTCTTTACCTTCCACAACTGCTTTAATTCCAAATCCGGGTATAGCCTCAAACGCTTCTGTTCCGGATAAAGAGAGGCCTTTCTCTTGAATTCCAGCCACGATCGCCTCAGCAAGGGGATGTTCCGAATTTTTCTCGGCTGTCCCCACAAGTGTAAGGAACTCCGTCTCATCTCCATCGGTGATGACATCTGTCAGCTCCGGCTTTCCTTTTGTGACAGTCCCTGTCTTATCCAGAATGATCGTATCAATTTTATGTGTCTGTTCTAAATGCTCTCCGCCCTTAAAAAGGATTCCCAATTCGGCAGAACGTCCTGATCCAGCCATAATGGACGTAGGAGTTGCCAAACCTAGAGCACAAGGGCAAGCGATGACCAGGATGGCGATTGCGATTTCCAGAGCTCCTGCAACATTGCCAGGGGTAATATAGAAGTACCAAACAAGGAATGCCACAATCGCGATACCGACAACGATCGGAACAAAAATTCCTGAAATCACGTCAGCAATTCGTTGGATTGGTGCCTTGGAACCCTGTGCTTCTTCCACAACTTTGATAATCTGGGCAAGAGCCGTTTCCTTTCCCACTTTGGTTGCTTTGACTCGAAGCACTCCGTTTTTGTTAACGGTGGCACCAATCACCGCATCGCCCGCTTTCTTCTCGACGGGGATGCTCTCGCCTGTCAGCATGGATTCGTCAACAGTCGATATTCCTTCCACTACTTCACCATCAACCGGAACTTTATCACCTGGTCGAACAAGAACCAGATCGCCAACGATTACCTCATCAACCGGAATCGAGATCTCCTGACCTTCCCGGACGACGATTGCTGTCTTGGCTCGCAGTCCCATCAAGGATTTAATGGCTTCCGAGGATCTTCCTTTTGCAAGAGACTCAAACAATTTCCCCAAAATCACGAGGGTGATCAGGACCGCACTTGTCTCGAAATAGAGAGCCGGAACATGGTGAGCTCCTTCATTGCCTGAAGACCAAATGATTGTCTGATACACGCTGTAAAAATAGGCTGCAGATGTACCCAGGGCAATCAACACGTCCATGTTTGCACTGCCATTGCGCAATGCTTTATAGGCCCCGACATAAAACTGTCTGCCGACGTAAAATTGGACTGGTGTAGCCAGAAGTAGCTGGAACCACGGGTTCATAAAAAT
>DASQMM010000446.1:0-1885 GCA_035645495.1 Brevibacillus sp.
CTTGACCCCATCAAGAAAGAATGGTAGCGTAAGGAAATATTACCAAGTAATTTGGTGGGAATTATAGTTGTCTATATGGACATCGTAGAGGAGGAAGAAAGAGAAGATGAACAAACAACAGAAATTTCTCCAAGTAAGTACTGTAGCTTTATTGGCAGCAGCGATTGCATTCCCGCAAGCTGTGGGTGCCGCAGGACCAACCACTTCCGCAGTGCAACCGTACGCTGCACTGGCTGCAAGTCCTGTCTCGACAGACTTTAACCAATATGTACCGCAGCAATACGGCGTTCAACTGAACGGAACGGTATCCCGTGAAGCCTTCGCGGCAGCATTGAACAAAATCGTGGCTCAAGCAAACGGCATAACAGATAAGGAAGCGGCAGCCAACGAATATGTGGCAAAAGCAAGCGGCAAGCTGTCTGTCTGGGAAGCGGTCAGCGCAACTGTAAAAGCCGCACAACAGCAAGAATTGGCCGGGACCTACAGCGAAGAGAAGGTCAAAGCTGCATGGAATAAAGCAGGACTGACCTACGACGAAAAAGGGGACGTTCCATTCGAGGCTGCGCAAGCATTGGCTGCAGCGATCGATTTGGGATTGGTAAAAGCAGATGTACTCAAAGCGCAGAAACCAACCGGGGATGTACAAGCTGAGTTGGCTTATCAGTTGCTGGGGAAAGTGGCGGAATTCAACGGTCATGCAAAAAATGTGCTCGGCAAAATCTCCTCGGACGACATCTATGGAAAAGTCGTACAAGCCTGGAATGAATCGCAAATCATCAAGGCAGGCGAGCTTCAGGATCTGGTGGACAACATTTTGAAGCAAGATCTGATCACAGGCTACAACCTCAAGGACGCTGCTTTTGAACCGCGCTTTGATCCAAAAAGAACGATTACTTACGGACATAGCGACATCGTTCACGCGATTCAGTTGATCGGCTTGTTGAAAAGCGAAGGCATCGATGCCAACGTCCAACTCGAACCGAAGACTTCTGCGTTCATCTATCTCAAAGAATGGGGCGAGCCGGTACAAACCGAGAACTACCAGGTCGTACAAATCGAAAATGGCAACTACATCGCGTACTCCAAGGAGTATGATCTGAGCTTTGAGTTCGCCAGCCAGGAAGATAAGGAGCGCTTCCAGCCATTGGTGCTGCAATACGCCAAAAAGAATGACGAGGACGCGACAGGGCTCCTGAGAGCTTCGTGGTGGCAACCGCTCTACTATTCGTTGACGGAACTGAAGGACTACCCGGTCATCACGAACAACTACGTGCAAAGCGGCCGCCATATCGTGCAGACCTTCTCGCTGAATGAAGATTCCCCGGCTGTGGTAAATGCCTTTAAAAAGCTCGGCAAAGAAGTAGAAGTAAAAACTTACAAATTCTGGGTGGATCAGCCTTTCTATAATTACCTTAAAGGTGACGACTTCAAGTAAAACAAGAAGGACTCCTTATCGCGAATCCTTTCGCTCGGAATGGTAGGAGCGCAGCCCGCGCATCAGGAGCTCTGAAATCACTTCATCCTGTGTCTTGTTCTTGACACGGGCACGAATTTGTTCGAGTTCGTCGATCAATTCGGAATCCAGAAACAGATGAATGGTCGAGCCCGTTTTTTGCGGATAGATTTCGGCGTGATCCGCATAGACTCTCACCGTCCCAGAGATGCAGACGTCCTTTTTCAGCATCGACGGGTCGGGAATGAACAGACAAGGCGCTTCCAATATGATATGGGTCAGTTCTTCGCTGAATCGAATGGCGAGGGGCTGCCCCTTTTTTTTGTGGTAATCCCGAATTTGTCGCGAGATTTCCTGATTCTCTACATGGTTTTTCATGGAGATGACGGCCAGTTCCATAATGCCTCCTTATGGGCGCAACAGATCTTCCTC
>DASQMM010000447.1:0-4885 GCA_035645495.1 Brevibacillus sp.
TTATCCAAGCTGGTAGCTGCGATTACCCCAGGAGATCTGCAACACTCCTATCTGGTCAATTGCGGCACGGAAGCGAATGAAATGGCCCTGAAACTGGCTCGGTTGGCGACAGGTAAGAAATACTTTATTTCGATGGAGCGCGGCTTCCACGGCAAAACGATGGGTTCGCTGTCAGCGTCCGGTAAATCCACGTTTCGTGAGCCCTATTCGCCCTTGGTTCCGGGCTTCCAACATGTTCCCTACGGAGATGCTGACGCGGTCGATCAGGCCATTCGCATGCTGATCGCGACAGGGGAAACCGTCGCGGGAGTCATCGTAGAACCGATACAAGGAGAAGGGGGAGTCAATATTCCACCGGATGATTTTCTGCCTCGTCTTCGCGAGATTTGTGACAAGTACGAATGTCTCTTGATCGTGGATGAAGTCCAGACAGGTATGGGACGCACAGGCACCATGTTTGGCGTCGATCACTGGAATGTCGTACCTGACATCATGACGCTCGGCAAGGCGTTTGGAGGCGGTGTCATGCCCATTGCTGCCATGGTCGCGAAGAAAAAATGGTGGGGCAAAATGGAAGAGAACCCGTTCCTTTTGGGATCTTCGACTTTTGGGGGAAATCCGCTTTGCTGCGCGGGAGCGATCGCTGGAATCAAGACGATTCTTGAAGACAACATCCCGCAGATGGCGAAGGAGAAAGGCGATTACATCATGCAGCGATTGGATGAAATCCGGCAGCAGTACCCGGAAGTGCTGGTTGCTGTGCGCGGAAAAGGGTTATTGATCGGCATGGAATTCGCCAATAACAGCCTCGGATACACCTTGGCCAAAATGTTGTTCGTAAAGAAAATCCTGGTAGGCGGTACCATCAATAATGCGACAGTCATTCGAATTGAGCCACCAGCGGTAATCAGCTACCAACAAGTGGATTACGTCCTAGCCTGCATTGAGGAGGGTATAGCTCAGTTGGCGAAAGAAATGAAGATAGCTCGTTAATCGGGAGATTTGCGGTAAAGGAGGCTTCGGTCATGACACAGAAGGCTTACCGGCTTTTTATCAATGGAGAATGGGTGGATTCTTCCTCGGGAGAAACATTCGAGGTTCGCAATCCTGCGAATGGAGATGTGATCGCCCTGGCCGCAAAGGGGACGCGTGAAGATGCGCAGCGAGCGATCCAGGCAGCGCGTTTTGCATTCGATGAAGGTGGATGGGGCGAGAGTAAGGCAAGGGATCGGGCGGAGCTGCTCTGGAAGGTCGCCGATCTGATTGAAGCTCGGGCAGAAGAGTTTGCCCAGACGGATACACGCAACAACGGAAAGCCTTTGCGTGAATCTCGTTATGACGTATCGGATGCCGTCAACCAGTTCCGTTATTATGCCGGACTCTGCACGAAACCTCATGGGCAGACCTTTGATGTTCCGGACGAGATTTCTGCGATGGTCGTACGTGAGCCGATTGGGGTGGTCGGCGCCATCACCTGCTGGAATTATCCACTGGTAATGAATGCACAGAAAATTGCTCCGGCACTGGCTGCGGGAAATACGCTGGTGTTGAAGCCAGCAGATCTGACCCCCTTATCGACCATCATGCTGTTTGAATGTTTGGAACAGGCGGGTTTTCCGCCAGGCGTGGCCAATCTGGTGACAGGGCCGGGCAGCGTAGTGGGAGATGAGATATCTCGCAATGAGCTCGTGGACAAAGTAGCCTTCACCGGAGGGACGGAGACCGGGATTACCATTATGAAAAATGCGGCTGACACGGTGAAGAAGCTTTCGCTTGAGCTGGGAGGCAAATCCCCGAATATTGTTTTTGCCGATGCCGACTTCGAAACTGCCGTCGATTATGCGCTCTTCGCGATTTTTGCCAATCAGGGAGAGGTTTGTTCGGCTGGATCAAGGTTGTTCCTGCAAGAGGAGATTTACGAGCCATTCCTTGCCCGCCTGGTGGAACGTGCTCAAAAAATCGTCGTGGGGGACGGAGCAGATCCAGAGACGGAAATGGGCCCATTGATTTCAAAGGAACACATGGAGCGTGTGCTTGCCTACATCCAGCTTGGACGCGATGAAGGGGCGCAGCTACTCTGCGGGGGAAATCGATTGACGGATCGAGGAAGGGGCAATGGCTATTTTGTAGAGCCCACGATTTTTGCAGTAGATCGTCAAGACCTGAGAATTGTGCAGGAAGAGATTTTTGGTCCGGTACTCGTGGTGCAAAAGTTCACCACGGAGCAAGAAGCGATCCGTCTTGCAAATAGCACCAAGTATGGATTGGCAGGAGCGGTTTTTACCAACGATGGGGCTAAAGCACAACGCGTCATTCGGAAGCTGCGGGCAGGCATTACCTGGATCAACACGTATCACCCCACTTTTAACGAAGCTCCGTGGGGCGGATACAAGATGAGCGGGATCGGCCGCGAGTTGGGGACCTATGGCTACGAGGCGTACACAGAGGTCAAGCAGATTAATGTAAATCTCCAGGTACAGCCGATCGGATGGTTTCGCGAGTAAGGGAATCAGAACGAAAAAGAGACGGGGAGATCCTTCCCCGTCTTTTGTCATTCACCTCATTATTGAGAACTTTTCACTTCAGACCAGACGCGGTCATACAGCTTGATCGCATCGCCAATGTCCTTTATGCTTTCTACCTTTTTCATTTCTGCTTCGGGAGGGTAGATGGCTGGATTGTTCATGATGTCTTGGTCAATCAACGGGTGCGCTTCCTTGTTCGGGCTGATGTAGGGGAAGGACTTCGATATTTCCGCGTTTATTTCCGGTTCCAGCATGAAGTTGATAAATGCCTCCGCTGTTTTCTTATGTTTGGCGCCGGTCGGGATGACGAAGTTGTCAAAGGAGATCATCAGCCCCTCTTTGGGCAATACCGTTCTGAACTGCGGCTTCTCACGTTGGGCCAGCGCGATTTCCGCCCCCCATACAAAGGCGACATTTACTTCTCCATTCACCATCAAGGTTTTGGGGCTGTCGCTGTCAAACGCTTTGATGTTGGGCATCAGCTCCAACATTTTTTGTTTGGCTTCCTCCAATCGGGCCGGATCAGTTTCATTTCCCGAATAGCCAAGGGTTTTCAGAACCATGCCGAGAATAAAGCGCTGATCGTCTACCATCACAATCTGACTTTTCAATTCCGGTTTCCATAAATCGGCGAAGCTTGTGATTTCTGTCTTGATGTTATCCGGGTTGTATCCGAGAGATACGGTATTTCCCATGTATGGGATACTGTACTGGTTGCCGGGATCGTGCTCCTTGTTGATGTACTCTGCAGCCAGGTTTTTGTAGTTGGGGATGTTATTCATGTCAATAGGCTGAATCATGCCTTCCTTTACCATTGGTTGGATGTAGTAATCGCTGGCAACGGTTAGATCGTAGATACCTTTGCCTACAGATACCTTGGCTAACATTTCTTCGTTTGAGGAGAATGTGCTGTAATTAACCTTGACCCCATGCTTTTCTTCAAATTTCTTGATCACGTCTTCAGGAACATATTCAGACCAGTTAAATACATTTAGCTCCTTATCCAGTCCTTCCGCTGTGGTTCCACTGGAAGTGGAGGAAGATGTGCTACAGCCCGCAGTGACGGCCAACGATAAAGCGATTGCCGAATACGTGATCGTGTTTTTCCAACTCTTGACCATGAAGGCACCCCCTATTATGTTTTCTCTAATTTTTCCTCATCCGGATTCGTTCCGCGATGATAACTAGAAATAAGGTGACAACTAACATCAAAGTAGACAAGGCATTGATCTCGGGACTGACTCCGAATTTGACCATCGAGAAGATCTTTAAAGGCAGTGTGGAACTGGAAGGACCTGCAACGAAAAAGCTGATAATGACATCGTCAATCGAAAGGGTGAAAGCCAGGAGAGCACTTGCCAGAATCCCGGGAGCAATGATGGGAACGGTCACTTTGATGAACGTTCCCCATGGCGTTGCACCGAGATCCATAGCCGCTTCCTCGATACTCCGGTCAAATCCAGCCATGCGAGCACGCACGACAACCACGACGAAAGGGATGGAAAATGTAATGTGGGCCGCGATCAGCGTAAAATAACCAAGCGGGATCTCGAATTGGGAGAATAACGCCAGCAAGGAAATGCCCATGACGATTTCGGGAATGACGATCGGCAAGTATAGCATGGCATCAAGCGCTGTTTTGCCGCGAAATTGGTATCGATACATCCCGACAGCAGCAAGTGTGCCGATCATAGTGGCCGCAATCGTGCTGATCAGTGCGACGACAAGCGATGTCTTCATCGCCTCTAGCACCTCGGTGTTTTGCATCAGTTTGAGGTACCAATCAAATGTGAAGCCCGTCCAGACTGCATTGAGCTTGGATTGGTTGAAAGAGTACAGGATCAGGATCGCAATGGGCATATACAGAAACAAATAGATCAGGGACGCATAGAGAAAAGAGAGCTTGTTTGCCAGTGAGAGGCGCATACTATACCAACTCCTTTCCCTGTTTGTCTTTGGTAATCTTGATGTAAACCGCAATAAACACCAGAGTCAGGATCATGAGAATGATCGAGCTTGCAGAACCGAAGGGCCAATCACGTGCGGTAAGGAATTGGTTTTTGATGTGGTTGCCGATCAGGATGGTCTTGCTTCCTCCCATCAGGTCTGGGATGAAAAACAAGCCCAATGAGGGGATGAAGACCAGCAGGGAACCTGCCAGAATCCCCGGTGTCGTGAGCGGCAGTGTCACTCGCCAAAACGTCTGCCATGGTTTGGCACCCAAATCCTTGGATGCTTCCAGCAAGGAACGATCCAGTTTCTCGATAGAAGCGTACAAAGGCAAAATCATAAAGGGGAGCATGGTATAGATAAGTCCGATCATGACTGCGGACTCGTTGTACAAGAGGGAGAGCGGTTGT
>DASQMM010000448.1:0-8187 GCA_035645495.1 Brevibacillus sp.
GGCTTTCACGTGATCTCACGCAGAACGCCAAATGGCTATACAATGGCTATCATTACAAGAGCCCAAGCACCTATGAGCCGACAGCAGAAAATGGGTTCTGGCGGATCCCGGATAATTACATCCTGCACTCGTTATTATTTACGGGCGGCGGCAAGGCGGCAGAGCATATGGCCTACGTCATGCTGAGAACCAGCCTGGAGCAGCAGGAGCCGGACGGGCATTGGAAAACCTTGCCGCTGTCCCAATGGCTGCGTGACGATTACCAAATTCCGGCTGGCTTTTATGATACGCGCTTTAACACAGGTGCGGCCGAAAAAATGCTGGAGGGCTGCAAGAGATATGACGAGCCGGACTTTTGCGAATCTGCACGCAAATATGCAGATTATTTTCACCAGCATGCACAGGCAAATCACTATACCGTAGACGGCCAGACAGGCTGGCTGGTGGCAGATTACGCCTCGACGCAACCGCATAAGGAAACGCATGTCTCACTCAACCATCAGCTTGCGGAGATCAACTACCTGTACAGTTTTTATCAAGCATTTGGCCGACCTGAAGACAAGGCTTTGGCTGATACCATGCTGGCGGGAGTTGTCCAGCTCGGGAAGAAGTGGATCCTTCCGAACGGAGATCTTCACTACGCCTACTATCCGGGCGGTACATTTGCCCGCCCCGACTATCCTTATCTCACCTATAACGATTTGCTGGAAACGCAGCAGCTCTACAAGGAGATCTATGGTCAGGAAGAGCCTGTGATTGCGCAATTGATGGCAAGCAAGTGGGATTGGATCGTGCGCAACAATATACCGTATGTGAAGATAAAATAAGCAAAACAAGCAGGATTCGGTCATGAATCAGACCGACGCGCCTGCTTGTTTTTTTGACATGAGAGATGACTATTCAAAGAAAGCCACCACGTGATTGACCCGCTCCAAATCAGCCGGCTTGATTTTAAGCGTGGAAGATGGGCTGCCCGTCCCGCCATAGACAAAGGGATGATGGGACAACATCCGGTCGATGATGCAAGGCAAGGAGTGGCCGACAAGCGGAACGCTGCCGACAGTGAAGCCTGTAACCTGCTTTACTTCTTCCGGGGTAGCCATCTTCAGCTTTTCGCTGTCGAGTAAATTGGAAATATAATCCATATCGATGCGGCCGCGTGCTCCGGAAAGAATCAAGGCAAAAAACTCTTTTTCGGACCGAAGGACAAGAGTAGGAGCCGTCTGTCCAATCTCGATGCCCAGCAGAGCAGCCCCTTCTTTTGCAGTCCGAATCGTGGCAGTGTGCTGAATGATTTCGTATTCAACCTGGTTTTCCTGCAAGATCGTCTCCAATGGAAGCATCCCGCGATTCCTCCTGTATACCCGTACTATTTCTTTTTCAAAACAAACAGCGTCAAAAAGCTCAAGGCTTCCTGCAAATCTACAGGCAGGCGGTCAGCCAACTCGGAAGGAACCCCTTCTTTGTAGACAGACTCTTCCTCCAGGAGCTGAAAGCCGTTTTCGATTGCCAACTGCTTGGCTTCCCACGGCATCATAGTATTTTGAATGGTCGTCTCTTCATAGAGCCTGCGGTAGCTGTGTCCGCGCGGTCCGGCAGTCGGCCCCAAAATGCCTGCAACCAAGACACCCCCCGGTCGTAAAAGGCGATGCAATTCCCGCAGGGTCTTCAGCGGAGACGGGGTGAATTCGATGACGTTGATAGAGAGTATGCCGGCAAAGATCTGGTCCGCAAAAGGAAGATTGCTAATGTCTCCCGTCTGGAAGCGGATATTGAAACCCATTTTCTCTGCACGCTGCTGGGCCAGACGAATCATTTCCCCGGCGATGTCCACGCCTTCTACCTGATAGCCATCTGTTGACAGCCTGCAGCTCGCATACCCGTCGCCACAACCGGCATCCAGGACAGGACCATACATGGGCGGGACGTGACGCATGAACAGGGGAAGGATTGTCCTGCGGCTGCCCATCTCCCACATGTCATCACTCTTCCGGCTCCATTCTTCCGCCATATGGTCAAAGGTCTTCGCTGTTTTTTCATTCCAATCACTCATTTCGCATTGCCCCTTCCATCCAATCATTTCCTTCATTGTACCAGATGCTTTAAGCAATAAAAGCGTTGTTGCGTTTTCGCGGTGGTTGGTGTTCTTGCGTAAGAAAACGCTTTCCATATATTCTCTAAGTAACGAATCAGTCATCCTGAAAATCCCAAATATGACAATGATAATGGAGGGTTATCTATGAGCAAGGCCAACACCGATTTCTTTCCGATTCAAGACTGGGACTACCTGGAGTTTTACACCGGCAATGCAAAACAAGCGATGCATTACTTTACAAAAGCTTTCGGGTTTCAAGCTGTGGCTTACGCTGGCCTGGAGACCGGTTCGCGGGACAAAGTGTCGTATGTGTTGAAACAAAAGCACATGACATTTGTGATCAGTGGGGCCCTGACGCCAGACCATCCCATCGCTGATTTCGTGAAAAAGCACGGTGACGGGGTAAAGGATGTGGCGCTGCGTGTAGATGACTGCGAACAGGCATATCGAGAGGCGATTTCGCGCGGGGCTATTCCGATCATGGAGCCGACTGAATATTCGGATGAGTTCGGCACCATCAAAAAAGCGGTGATTGGCACCTATGGAGAGAATGTTCACTCCTTCATCGAACGGAAGAACTACAACGGACCATTCTTCCCCGGCTACGTGGCCTATGAATCTCCGGTGGCGAGCGAGAGCACAGGCTTGATCGGTATTGACCACATTGTCGGCAATGTTGAAGTCATGGACGAATGGGTCTCCTATTACGAAAAAGTCATGGGCTTTACGGCGGTGCAAAATTTCAGCGATGACGACATCTCCACCGAGTATTCCGCGCTGATGTCCAAAGTCATGCAGAGCGGGACAGGCAGAATCAAATTCCCGATCAACGAGCCGGCAGAAGGACGCCGCAAATCGCAGATCCAGGAATTCCTGGAGTTCTACAAAGGTCCAGGCGTCCAGCATATCGCGATCCTGACCAACGACATTATCGATACGGTCACCAAGCTGCGCGCCAACGGAGTTGATTTCCTCTCTGTACCGGATACGTACTACGAGGAGCTCAAGGACCGCGTCGGAGAGATCGACGAAGACGTAGAAACCTTGAAAAAGCTGAAGGTCCTGGTGGACAAAGACGATGAAGGCTATCTGCTGCAGCTCTTCAGCAAACCGATCGTGGACCGTCCGACACTATTTATTGAAATCATCCAGCGCAAAGGCGCACGCGGCTTTGGCAACGGCAATTTCAAAGCCCTGTTTGAAGCGCTGGAGCGCGAGCAGGAGCTGCGCGGCAATCTGTAAAACCAATCCCTTTCATATAGAGCAATCGAGGAGTCCCACCTTCACCTCGAAGGCTCTTTTCTTTTTGAGAAAAATGTCCACCGTGGAAAAAATAGAATCGTGTTGACATTGACATTACGTCAATGTGTACAGTGAGGTTGTCGGGAGGTGAAGACAGTGGAATACACCGTACAGAAGCTGGGACGGCTGGCGGGAATCAGCACGCGCACGCTGCGTTATTACGACCAGATCGGGATCCTGGAGCCAACGAGAATCAACTCCTCCGGCTATCGGATCTACGGCCAGGCAGAGGTCGATAAATTGCAGCAAATCATGTTTTACCGCGAGCTCGGTCTGCCATTGAATCAGATCAAGGAGCTGGTCAACTCGCCAACCTTCGACGAGAACATGGCGCTGAAGGAGCATTACCAACAGCTTCTGGACAGAAGGATGCAGTTGGATGCCTTGATTGCCACCGTGGAGAAGACAATCGCTCAGAAAGAGGGGAGAACGACGATGACAGATCAAGAGAAATTTGCCGGGTTTACGCAAAAATTAGTGGAAGAAAATGAGCAGAAGTACGGAAAAGAAATACGGGAAAAGTACGGAGATGACGTCGTGGACCGATCCAATCAAAAACTCATGGGAATGACAGCCGAGCAATATGACACGATGAAGCGACTGGAAAACGAGGTCCTCGCAGCGCTGGGTGCCGCCTTCCAAACAGGAGATCCCGCAAGTGAAGAGGCACAGAAGGCAGCAGACCTGCATCGGCAATGGCTGAGCTTCACCTGGAGTGAATACAGCAAGGAAGCACACGCCGGATTGGCGCAGATGTACGTGGAGGATGAGCGTTTCAAGGCGTATTACGACGCAGTGCAGCCAGGGATGGCGGAATTTTTGCGAGATGCAATTGGGGTCTATACAGGAATTCGAAAATAAGAGGAAAGAGGGATGAATCCGCCTTGACCATAGGGGCGGTTCATCTCTTTTTCCTCGCCTCCACTACAGCTTGATAACCTTCAAACCAATGAGCCACGAGTGATCTTCCCGTGTTGTTTTTATTTAGGATATAGGGACATCAAAGCTCTCATCGTTAGAATGTTCAATCGCGATCCCGTATTTCTTGATGCGCCGCATGAGTAGAGATTGGGTAATGCCCAATGCAGCGGCCGTCTTGCGGGTGGTTTTATGCTGTTTCAGTGCGTGCGTGATGATCTCCAGCTCGATCTTTTCCAGCCTCTCGTTCAACGAGAGATGACCGCCTATCGTGAGCAGATGATCTTCATTTTCCCCTATATTGCGCAGTTCCTCCGGCAAATCGGTGATCAAGATCTCGTCCAGCTTCGAGGTGATGACGATCCGCTCTACAAGATTCTCCAACTCACGTACGTTCCCGGGCCACTCGTAGTTGTGCAAGCGGTCTAGGACCTCAGCAGAGAAACGCCGCTTCTGATTATGCTTGGCATTAAACTTCTTCAAGTTGTGGTGAAGCAGCGGGAAAATATCTTCCTTTCGCTCACGGAGTGCCGGAACATTTATTGGCAGAATATTGAGACGATAATAAAGATCATGTCTGAATTTCCCTTGGCGTACCAGATCCAGCAAATTGGCGTTGGTGGCGGCAATGATCCGTATATCGGCGGTGTACGTTTTGGTCCCGCCAATCGGCATGAAGGTTTTATTTTGCAATAGCAATAGCAATTTAGACTGAAGGTGGTAGGGAAGATCGCTGATTTCATCGAGAAACAGCGTACCTTTGTCTGCCATTTTCACAAGCCCCAGCTTGCCTGAATGATTGGCTCCGGTAAATGCGCCTTTTTGGTAGCCAAACAGTTCAGACTCCAACAGGGTTTCGGGGATGGCACTACAATTGACGTGGATGAATGGAGCGGCACATCGTTCGCTAAGCTGGTGAATTTGTTCGGCGAGATAGCTTTTGCCTACACCCGTCTCACCGGTAATCAGGGCGGTGGTGTCAGCGACTGCTGCCTTTTTGATCAGGTCAAGCAAGGCAAGATAGGCCCGACTATTGCCAATTACCGTCCGGGAAAGGTTCTGGTTTGCTTCCCGTTTCATGAGCTGGATTTCCTCGCTGTATCGCTTCAGAAGCGCGCTGGTCTCCTCCAATTGCGAACTGGCGCGTGCTGCCTCTGTAATGTCGCGAGAGTGGGAGACGATCAGGTCCGGGTTTCCTGACTCGTCAGGAATGATGTGGCCTGTGACGAGGAATTTCCCCTTATTGTTGACGAGCTGGATCGTCGTGGTGGTTTTTCCGCTTTCCATGACAAGTCTCGTGACGGACGGATTGAAGATCCCCATCGCTTCCAGGTCAGCCACATTTTGTCCGATGAGCTGAGATTTGGGCAAGCCGCACAGATTTTCACTGGCGTTGTTAAGCCAGATGGTGGTTCCCTGCGCATCCGAGATGTAGATCCCGTCGGCTAAGGCATTAAAGATGTCGATGAAACGGCTGGTTTGAAACATGGCGAAGATTTCTGCATCTTTCTCCATTTTTGAAAACCTCCAACTCATCGAGGATGTGGTCCATCAAAATTGTAAACTGAATCGATTTTGAAAACAAGTGATTCGGAATCGATTCGACTGAAAAGATTGCATTATCAGAAAAGTAAAATCCTGTTTGAGTCGATTTCAACTCAATGCGAAGTCCACGAAAGATTGACAGGCCCGAGCATAAACGTTTTTTTCTGTTGGCATAAAGCTTGCTTGGTAAGGTAGGACGTGAGGTGCCCTTACAAACGATAACGAATGATAAGGAATGGAACCATGGTCTCAAAACTAATCTCGATAGAAGAAGCCGTAGATCAAGTTCGAGACGGCATCTGTTTAATGGTCGGAGGGTTCGGAGGGATTGGTACGCCTGTCAGTCTGATTGACATGATCCTGCAAAAAGGAATGCAAGATCTGACGCTGATTGGCAATGATGCCGGATTTGCTGATCAGGGAGTTGGCAGACTCATTTCCCACCAGAGAGTGAAACGGTTGCTCACGACTCACATCGGCTCCAATCCAGATGCTGGACGACAGATGATGGAAGGGAATCTGGAGGTCCTATTTTATCCGCAGGGAATTCTGGCTGAAAAGATCAGAGCAGGCGGAGTTGGGCTCCCTGCCATTCTCGTCGAGCCGGACGTGGGAATTGGCCGAAGCCAACAGGAGCAACTCGTTCGGTATGCAGGGAAAAACTATGTCATCGAGCCTGCCCTGACCGCAGATGTAGGAATCGTGTATGCCAAGCAGGCGGATACCTACGGAAATCTCATCTATGAGAAGGCCGCTCGCAATATCAATCCATTGGTTGCCATGGCTGGAAAGATCACGATCGCAGAGGTGGAGGAGATCCTGCCAGCGGGAGAGCTGAATCCAGAGCACATTGTCACTCCAGGCATTTTCGTAAACTATATCGTGCGGACAAGCGGAGGGATGGGAGAATGGGGCTTCAGATCGATCAGCGAAACATGATTGCTCGCCGGGCAGCACGCGAGATTCTTCCAGGAATGACGGTAAATTTGGGTATTGGCATCCCTGAACTGGTAGCCGACTTTCTGCCGAGTGATTGGAATGTTATGTTTCACTCGGTCAACGGGATCTTGGGAGTAGGGCCGTTCCCCGTTCAAGGCGAGGAAAACGCGCATCTCTCAAACGCAGGAGGGACGCCTGTCACGCTTCACTCCGGGGCTTCCTTCTTCGACAGCTCTATTGCGTATGGCATGGTGCGCAGTGGGAGAGTAGATGTGGCATTTTTAGGTGCTTTGCAGGTGAGTCAACGGGGTGATTTGGCGAACTGGATCGTGCCTGGCAAACGCGTCTACGGAATCGGTGGTGGGCCGGAATTGGCCCGTTACGCGAAAAAGGTGATTGTATTGATGAGTCACCTCAACGAAAGGAATGAACCGAAAATCCTCAGGGAGTGCGAGTTGCCCTTGTCAGCGAAAAGCTGTGTCGACATGATTATCACCGAAAGGGCTGTGATTGAGGTGACGAAGCAGGGCTTGTGTCTGACGGAGGTCATGTACCCCTATTCTTTGGAAGAGGTCGTCACGAAAACCGGGGCGCCGCTGATTATATCAGAATATTTGCAAATGGTGGATTAGCGAATCTACTTTAAAGGAGGTGTTGGAGGCAGGAAGTTTGCACGTTTCACACTCAAATAAACGATACAGGGGGAAAGAAATATGAAAAAAACAATCAATGGTATTTCCGTTATGCTGCTCACCATGACTTTGC
Organism: Brevibacillus sp.; assembly: GCA_035645495.1. Classification (GTDB taxonomy): domain Bacteria; phylum Bacillota; class Bacilli; order Brevibacillales; family Brevibacillaceae; genus Brevibacillus. Next base: position 7,565 of record DASQMM010000448.1, read on the forward strand.
TGATCGCCGGATGTGGTCAGTCGTCTCCGGCTCCAGCAGGCGGCGACGGGGGACAAGCCCCTGCACCTGCTGCCGGTGGCTCTTCCATGACCAAGGAAGCGGGTGTGTTCACGTACGCGGCATCAGGTGAGTATCAGCCGTTTAGCTACTTCAAGGACGGCCAACTGACCGGTTTTGACATCGAGATCGGGGAAGAAATCGCCAAGAGACTGGGCCTGGAACCAAAAGCCGTCACTTCTCCTTTCTCCGGGATCATCGCCGGGGTGAAAGAAGGGCGCTACGATGCAGCGATCGCCAGCCATGCGATCACGGATGAACGCAAGCAGCAGGTCGATTTTGCCGATCCGTACTATCTCTCAGGTGGTCAGCTTTTCACTCGTCCGGACAGCGATGTAAGCACCTTGGAAGCTCTGAAAGGAAAAGAGGTGGCTGTTGCCCTCGGGACTACGCATGAGAAGATGGCCCGCGAGTACACGGACAACATCAAGACCTATGACAGCGATGTAACCGCTTTGCGCGCATTGGAACAAGGCAAGCATGATGTCGTCATTACAGACAGCGTCGTGGGCGATATTGCCATTCAACAAGGTCTGAACATCAAAAAGAGCGGTGCAGCCCTTACC
>DASQMM010000449.1:0-5208 GCA_035645495.1 Brevibacillus sp.
TTTTCAAGGGAAATGACTACCCCATGTCGAAATACCTGGGAACACGAGAATAGGCAAGCAGACGAATGGAGGCATAGACATGAGTTGGCAACAGGCAATTGATGAGGTTTTGCAGGATGCTCAAGGAGAGTTCGGGGTGGCTGTTACCCACCTGGAGAGCGGGATGACAGCGGGACATCAGGCTGATCAACTGTTTCAGATGGCCAGCGTCTTCAAGATTCCGATAATTGTGACATTGATGCGTGATGTGGAAGCGGGGAGAATCAGGCTGGATCAGCGCATTCCCTTGCGATATGAAGAGCGGGTACCGGGTTCCGGTGTTTTGCAGGAGCTGGATTCCGGGGCTGAGCTGACCGTAAAGGACCTGGCGATGCTGATGACCATCGTCAGCGATAACTACGCGACAGACATGGTGATCAACCTTGTCGGTCTCGGGAACATCGAGAAGCATATGCGCGAATTGGGCCTGGAAAGCATCCATCTCCCGCAAACTTGCTGGCAGCTGCTGAATCGCTGTGTGGGAATGGAGGAACCGTCGCCTTCGCCTGCCGGTTTCGCCGAATATGAGCGGCGTGAAGAGACGGGAGATTATCAATTGCTGTTCGATGTCGGGGCACCCACGACAGAAAACAACGTCGCGACACCAGCTGATTTGAACCGGCTGTTGACAATGGTGGCGAAAAAAGAGATTTTGAGCGCAGCCTCCTGCGATCTGATCCTGGACATCATGCGCCGCCAGCAATACAATAGCCGACTGCCGCTTCTCCTGCCGCCGGGAACCAAGGTAGCGCATAAGACAGGCACCGTGAATGGGGTTGTGAACGACGCAGGCATTATCTATCTGCCAGAGGGAAAAGGATCAATAGCCATTTCCGTCCTGTCGCGAAAAGTGGAAGAAAAGCAGGAGGCAGAGCGTACGATAGCAAAAGTGGCGATAGCCGTCTACGATCAGGCCATGGGAGGGGTGTAAGCATGCAGCAATGGACAGAAGCATTTGAGGATTTTGCCAAAAAACTGCTAGAAGAATCCGAGGTTCCCGGTGCGGTTATCGCAGTAGCCCGCGATGGGGAATGGATCTACCAGAGAAGCTTCGGCGTCCGCGATCAGGAGCAGCAACTACCGCTATCGATGGATACCGTCTTCGGGATTGCTTCGGTGACCAAATCCTTCACCTGTGCGGCGATCATGCAGCTGCAAGAGGCAGGCAAGCTGTCCGTCACCGATCCGGTGGTGCGCTATTTACCCGAGTTTCGCTTTTTGGATGATGAGATGACAAACGCCATTACGATTGAGCATTTCATGGCCCACACGCCGGGTATGCCTCCCTTGCCCTATCTGGACGGCGCGATGAAGCGCAGTCTGGAGCAAGACCCGGCGATTCTGGGGACAGAGGCAGAAGAGGAGCTCAAGACAGTTCCCTACCTCGATACATACGCAGAGGTGTTAGACGCAATCGCGAAGTGGGAGGGAACGGCTTTAGGAGCGCCTGGCACAGCGTTTAGCTACAATAATGATGGCTACGGTCTACTCGGAGCTATTATCGAGCGTGTCAGCAATATGAGCTACGAGCAGTACCTGACAGAGCATATCCTGGGGCCGCTGGGAATGACGAGAACGGTATTTGCGGTGGATGATTTGGCAGAGTCAGAAGATGTCACCACCTTGTATACCCGAAAGAAAATAGATGGCAATGAACAGGTGATCGCGACTCCGCTCTGGCATGATGCTCCGGCGATGCGCGCATGTGGCTTCCTGAAGTCTACGGCGCGAGATCTCATGACCTATCTGGAATTGTTCCGTACGGGCGGCGAGGCTCCTGCATCCGGTGTTTTGTCCCGTGCAAGCATTCATCAGATGACGACACCCCATGCCAGATGTGACGGATACCGCTCCTATGGTTACGGACTGATGGTCTCGCCTGCCTTTCCGGGCGGAGCATTGATCGAGCATGGCGGCTCGCTGAAAGGAATCAGCTCGCATGTATTTGTTCAGCCGCAGACGGGTTTAAGCGGCGTCGTGCTGTGCAATGTGGATGGAGTACCAGTACGCGATCTGGTGCTGGGCATCTTGAACACGATCTCGAACAAACCTGCAGATGCCCTCCTCTACCCGATCGAGAAGATGGAGTTGCCGGGTGAGAGACTGGGAGAGTATGTCGGGCTGTACAAATCGCAGGAATGGATGAAGGCCGAGATCGTGAACAAAGAAAATGAGCTCTACCTGGAAGCGGACGGTCAGTCCTATCCGCTGATCCCGGTCGGAACAGACAGCTTTGTCTTCCGCCGCGGCCGTTCCACCGTCTGGATCGATTTCTTCCGTTCAGCAGAGGGAAAAGTAGAACGAATGAGCTATTCCTTGCGCCAATTGACCAAAGCTGAATGACTGATGCAGCTTCTTACAGCCGCGCCCATGCTCAGAGGGAGCGGCTGTTTTCTACTTTGTCGCATCGCCCCCGTTTCTTTTCATCAAGCAGAAAGGGAATGTGCATGAGCAGCTTCAGGATCATGCCCATGCCTAAAAGCAAGATGGCGTGCAGAAGCGGGGAGGCATCGAAGATTCTGCCATATAGGTGGAATCCGGCAAAACGGCCCATCGCAAACAGCATGCCCATGACAGAGACAAATCGTCCAAGCATGGCCACCCCGATCGTCTGTTGATAGAAGGTTCGAAAAAAGACACCGTATGTGCCAAAGGAAAAAAATAGAAAAAAGCTTACGGTACCGAAATACAGAACCACCAGAGTTCGATGTTGCATGAGGAAGGAAGAAAAACCGGAGTCCGCCAATAGCAGCAACGGGAAAACAAATACCAGCATGCCGATGATGCCGATTCCGATATTGATAGAAAGCCGATACCGCTTCTGCAGAAACACAACTCCTGCAATAGAACACAGGGAGCCCGCCGTCTGCAGGCTCTCTACCATGCCAAAATCAAGGTCGCTGCCGTTGAAGACTTGTTTGATCAAGAACGGGAACCCCAATAGCACAAACGGAAAGAGAAAGAGATGGGTCAACACTCCGTTGGCGACAAGCGACAGGATGCGCCTATCCTTTGTGAAGAACTGGAAGCCCACTTTCATATCCTGTAGGATAGTGGAAGACACCCCGGTTTTGGGCGGAATAGCGATTGCCATGCGGGATGTGACGAGGGCAGAGACCGTACAGAGGACAGCATGCACGAGAAAGACTGTGCTAAGTCCATAATAGCTGTAGACAACGGTTCCCAGGAATGGAGCAAGCACGCGGACCGTCTCCACTACGGTCGTATCGAGAGCGTTTGCATCGCTTAGTTCGTCAGCTTTGACAATGGTTGGCAGTATGGTCACATACGCGGGAGCGGCAAATACATCGCAGGTTGCAAAGAATAATACGCAGAAGTATATCCATCCCGATTCGACGGGAGCCATCTGGGAATATAAAAAAAACGAAAATAAGCAGATCCCTTTTCCCGACTCCAGCAAGAGGATCAATGTCCGTTTGTTCATTCGATCGACGACTACGCCGGCCAACGGACCGAGGAACAGATGCGGAATGATACCCAAGGACAGGATCGATGCAAACAGCGTTGCAGAACCTGTTAAGGCGAGGGAGTATAAGGCAAGGGATATGTTGAGAAAAATCGTGCCGGACAGAGAAAAGGATTCCCGCACCAAAAACAGGACGAAATTGCGGTTGCGAAGCAAGGACCATTTCATAGACTGATGCACTCCTGCCTAAGAAGATGATCCTATTATCGCGGCCAACGACGGCAAAGTCTTGCCGATAATTGCGATGGCAGTGAGGCAATAATTGCGGTTCGGGATACATGGCAGAAGAGGGGTTGTAAATGGGTAATATTTCCAAAATGCTTACGGTAGAAGGAGAACAGTGTGCCATCACGATTTATCAAGTGGCGGCCCGCTCATCGGATGATTTGCATGAGCATCAAGGGTACTACCAGATGAGCATTCCAATACATGGGTCTACCCGGATGGAATGTAACGGTGAAATCAGAGAGATTACCGTAAATGAGCGTTTAGTGCTTTCTCCCGGATATCAGCATCGGCACTACGCCGGGGATGATCCCGCCCGTATGATGCTGATTTTTTTCAAAGAAGCCTTTTTGCGTGACGTGCAAGCAGACCTGTTGGGGAAGCCAGTTTCCTCCATTGAGTTTGCTCCCTGGGCGCATGGCGCGACAAGTCACTTTCGCCGTTTGGCCGAATATGCGGTTTTGCAAACCATGTCACAATCATGGAATCAGTTGGACATGCAAGAGACGGAGCAGGAGCTTGCCCTTCTTCTTCTTTCCCTCCAGAATGGGTCACATGCCCATCCGCTACATGAAAATACTGCGCTGGTACGACATCCAGCCCTTCGCAGGGTCATGGAATATCTCCAGGAACACTCGTCCGAGGATATTCACCTGGATATGCTGGCGCAAACAGCTGAACTCAGCAAGTATCACTTGATCCGTCTTTTTCGTGACCATGTGGGCCAAACACCAGCCCAGTATCTTACACAGATTCGGATACAAAAAGCGCTTCATCTTCTTCAGAAGACGGACTTGGACATCACGCACATTGCATTCGAGACGGGGTATGGCAGCTTGGGTACGTTTGAGCGCGCATTTAAAAAACAACTAGGGGTCAGCCCGAGCCAATACCGCAATATCAAATAAAGAATGTAGAACATTTTTTGATTTTTATCCCCGTCTGCCGTCATAATAGAAGTATTACGCTCAGGATGTGATTCCCCATGCAAATCATCGTATTTGATCTGGAAACGACCTTAACCTTTCAGAAAAATAAAATCCCCGAAATCATCGAGATCGGTGCTGCCAAGGTCGTACCGGGCAAGGACGGAGTCGAAGTAGACACCTTTCAACGTTACACCTTTCCTGCCATCGAACGCCGGATATCCGAGCGGACTTGTAATTTCATCGGATTGGACAAGGATAATCTGCCCGATTTTATCCCATTTCCCAAAGCCTTCTCCGATTTTCTCGCGTGGATCGGGCATGATGAAGACTACTATCTTTGTACCTGGGGAAAAGACGATAAACGCTTGATGATCGAACATTGCGCGCGATTCGGACTGCCTTTTTCCTGGTTGAAAAATTACAATGACATCCAGCCCCCCATCAGCATGCAGCTTGCCCAACGCAAGCAAATGGGGTTAAAAGATGCCATTGACGCGGCAGGAATCGTACAGGAAGGAAGGCTTCATT
>DASQMM010000450.1:0-8277 GCA_035645495.1 Brevibacillus sp.
CGGGCTTGTCCAGTTTATCCGCTCCATTTTGCCCGATACTGACACTAGAGCGCAGGCGGTAAAGATGACGGAACCATTTGTAAACGTCCTGCCACTCGAACATACGGCAAGCAGTCGCTCGTTTCTCGATCAAGTGTTTGCTCATTTGACGTGGCTGGAAAATCTTCAAGAACTCGTATTAACCGCCATCCTGATTTGGGCAGTGGGGACCATTGTCTATCTTGCTATGAATGTAAGAAGCTACTGGGCTTTTAAGCGCTCGATTGTGCAAAATAGCCGCGTATGTGAGACGGTGAACTGCCCCGCCAAGGTAATCATCAGTGCCCAAGCGAAAACTCCCATGGTCATGGGATTGTGGAAACCCATTGTTGTTTTGCCGGATACCCCGTTGGGCGAAAAAGAGCTCGCCATGATCCTTTCCCACGAGCTCGTTCATTTACAGCGTGGCGACCTGCTGATAAAACTGGTCATACTTATCGCAAACGCGGTTCACTGGTTTAATCCGACAGTCTTTTTGCTCAATAAACAGTTGAATACGCTTTGCGAACTCTCCTGTGACGAAAAAGTCGTTCAGGACATGGATGCAAAAAGCCGCAGAATGTACGGCGAAACGCTTTTAGCAATACTGGAGTATGGCGTAATGCAGAGAAGTGTGATTTGTACCACCAATTTTTGCGATTCTAAAAAAGTGATGAAAAAGAGACTTGATAACCTCATGAATGCAAAGAAAACACATAAGTCGATCATGATGCTGTCTCTTGTTGCAACCATCTCAATGGCTGGAATGGGAGGACTTGTCGCTTCTGCTGCCGGGTATGCAATGCCGGAGAGGGTAGTGCCACCGCAAATTCCGACTGGTAAGGAACTTCAAGGCAGCAATGTTACCATTCAATTGGAGGACGGAACGGTCTTCTACTACGATAAGGATGGGAATGTAACAGAGGTGCCCGAAATGCGAAAAAGTTTGTCGCCACCGGAATATACCACTGAGGAGCTTGTAGATCAGATAAAACAATGGTTAAACGATCAATCTCCCGTACCTCAAGATTATGTCGATAAACTTCCGCAAAAATATGTGGATGAGATCAATGAGACCTATGGCTTGCAGCTTACACGCACAGATCGTTTAACCATCGAGGAGCTAGTAGAGCTTACGAAAAAAAGAATTGAGAAAAACGCCGTACCCCAAGCCTATGTCGATGCACTCCCACAAGAAGAATTAGACGAGATCAATAAGACTTATGGCTGGGAACTACAAAAGTCGAATGAAAGAATGGGAGGTATCTAAGAGAAAATGATAATGGTAAACACAAAATGGAAATGGGTATCTGTGCTCAGCATGCTTCTTGCCTTATTTGCCAGTAACAGCGCATATGCCGCTGATGATTTCTATTGGTCGGATGTTGAACCTATCCCTTCTTGTTACAAAAGTCGAGACGGCAAACCGAATGAAATGGGGTTGGTGGTAGACGGCAAGAAAGTTACACTGGGTGATCCCTCTTGTGAAGAAGCGAAGAAAAATCGTGTCTTGGTCCTGGTTGAAGGGAAGTATTTGCATGCACGACTAACAGCAGACGGTTACGCAGAGCCGTTTATCGAGAATGGCCGGACGATGATTCCGCTTCGTGCGCTTGCGGACGTATTCGGGTTTGAAACGGATTGGGACGCAAGCGAAGGGAGAATTACGCTGACAAAAGACGGGCGGAATATCGTAATGCACATCGGAAAGTCGGAGATACTGGTAGACGGCCAGACCGTGCATTTTGAGGGGGCAGTCCCGATGGTAAAAAACAACCGGACATTTTTACCCGCCAGCAAGCTAGCCGAAATTCTTGGGATTCAGGTTGACTGGGATGGAAATACAAGGACCGCGACGTTTTCTTTCTCTTCCATAGAATCCTGATTGGCAAACGTTTTGCCTGTAGCCAAAGTTCCGAAAAGGAGCGAGGTCTACAGGCTTTTTTTTAGATAACGGTCAGGAAAGGAGGGTTATTCGGATCGGTAGGAGGGAGCTAGCTATCTTTCTTCCACGAGGCTGCCAACAGGAACGCTTTGCTCGCGTTCTGGTTCATTCAGGGGAAAGATTCTGGCCATTTCCGTCTCTTCATCTATATGCTGAATATAGACAGGGACTTCGTTATAGGTGACGCGGGTCATGACGGGAGAGTTGACGATCTCTTTGGCGCGTTGGGTATTCATGGGGAAGACCTCCTCTAGGATTGATATTGTCCCGAGTATTATTTGCAGGGGACGGGCAAGTATTCCGCAGAGGGGCTTTTTTTGCATGAAAAAAGCCTCAAACCAGGACAGATCAGACGACAGCTGGTAAAAGGCTTATTGGTATACGTATCAGGTTTTTAGCGTTTTGCTACAGGCAATTCAGTCAGGCATTCCTGGCAAACAATTTTACCTTTAAAATGAGATACTTTATCTGCGTTTCCACAGAAAATACATGCTGGTTCATATTTTTTCAAGATGATACGCTCGCCATCTACGTAAATCTCCAAAGCGTCTTTTTCCGCGATTCCCAGCGTACGGCGCAATTCGATTGGAATCACCACGCGGCCCAGCTCGTCCACTTTACGTACAATACCAGTTGATTTCATCATCGGTTGATCTCCTCCCAAAAGCTATCGATGTTTTGCTATTTTGTGAATACCACTATTAATCGTCAATATTCGACATTTTCAATTGCGTTTATCATACCAGCGATTCCCAATCGTGTCAACATCATTTTGTAATTTTTTTGAAGAGAAAAGTGTTTTTTGAAATTGTAAATATTGATATATCAACATTTAGTGATAAGAGAAAAGCCATCTGGAAAATTTTATGGATAAAAATTACTGGGAAAAGAAACGGGGGAAAAAGTCGTATTTTGTCGAACGATATTTGTCTATTCGACATTTCCTCTGTTTTTTAGGCATGTTCCCCGTTTTTGTCGAATCACGCCCTCCAATGCAAAAGTTGGGCGGAGAGATGTTTACAAAATGGGCCGCTCGTGTAAAATAGAGGATAATATCGAGAGCAGACGATGATGGGAAGAGTAAGCCGATACTCCTTATTGCAGAGAGCCGGGGTAGCTGCAAACCGGCATAAGCGAGCAGGCTGAAGATGGCCCCTGAGTTTCGCAGATGAACGAGCAGATTCTTTTCCATGGCTGCAGTAGTTTGCGACGCATGCCCGCGTTATGGGCGGAGTCAACGATTGACTCCTCAAGTCCGTTCGCCGTGAGGGAGCGGAGTATTTGGGTGGTACCGCGAGATCAAGCTCGTCCCAATCTGGGGCGGGCTTTTCTATATTTACATGTCTTTTTGGAGGGGTTTGGTCGCTATGAAACCAACGTATTACATTACAACACCGATCTACTATCCGAGCAACAAGCTGCACATCGGGAATGCGTATACTACCATCGCCTGTGATGCGTTAGCTCGTTACAAACGACTGCGCGGATACGATGTCTACTATCTGACAGGGACAGACGAGCACGGGCAAAAGCTGCAGGAGCGTGCAGCAGAAGACGGCAAACAGCCGCTGGAGTTTATCGATCCGATCGTAGGCTGGATTCGCGACCTGTGGGACAGACTGGACATTTCCTACGACGACTTTATTCGCACCACCCAACCGCGCCATAAGGAAGTGGTGGAAAAGATCTTCCAGCGATTGCTTGATCAGGGCGATATTTACCTGGGTGAGTACGAGGGCTATTACTGTGTGCCAGATGAAGCGTTCTGGACCGAGACCCAATGCAAGACGGACAAGGGCTACATCTGTCCGGACTGCGGACGTGAAGTGAAGAAAGTAAAAGAACAAAACTACTTCTTCCGCATGTCGAAATACCAGGATCGCCTGCTCAAGTACATCGAAGAGCATCCAGAGTTCATTCAGCCGGAGAGCCGCCGCAACGAAATGATCAACAACTTCCTGAAGCCCGGCCTGCAGGATCTCTCCGTCTCCCGCAGCACATTTGACTGGGGCATCAAGGTTCCGAGCGATCCGAAGCATGTGATCTACGTCTGGATCGACGCGTTGACCAACTATATTTCCGCACTGGGCTATTTGACGGACGATGACAGCAAATATCGCCGCTACTGGCCTGCCGACGTGCACATGGTCGGGAAAGACATCCTGCGTTTCCACACCATTTACTGGCCGATTCTGCTGATGGCTCTGGATATTCCGTTGCCGAAACAAGTGTTTGGACACGGCTGGCTCTTGATGCCGGATGGAAAAATGTCCAAGTCCAAAGGGAATGTGATCGATCCGAAGCTGTTGATCGAGCGTTACGGCTCCGACAGCGTGCGATACTTCCTGCTGCGCGAAATCAATTTTGGCCAAGACGGCGTCTTTACCCCGGAATCCTTTGTTCAACGTCTAAATTACGATCTCGCCAACGACATCGGCAACCTCTTGAGCCGCACGGCGACGATGATCGAAAAATACTACGACGGAATCGTTCCGGCTCCGCAGGATGCGGGAGAACCGGATGATGACCTGATCAGCCTGGCGGTCAAAACCAAAGCGCTGGTGGAGGGCCATGTCGAGGAAATGCGCTTCAGCAACGCGCTCGCTCACATCTGGGAGCTGGTAGGACGCACCAACAAGTACATCGATGAAACCATGCCGTGGAACCTGGCGAAGTCCGAAGAAACCAAAGGACGTCTGGCTACCGTCATGTACAACCTGGCCGAGAGCATTCGGATCAGCTCCGTTCTCATCCAGCCGTTCATGACGAAAGCCCCGGCAAAAATTTGGGATCAGCTCGGGATCTTGGGAAATGCGGAAGCGACAAGCTGGGAGTCCGCAGGTGTATGGGGCGGCTTGCCGGCGGGCAGCACTGTCAGCCGAAAAGAATTGCTCTTCCCACGTCTGGATGTAGCGGCAGAACTGGCCTTTATCGATGAATCTACGGCGGAAGCACGCCGTCAGGCAGAGGAAAACAAGAAGAAGCAGGAAGCATTGGCAGGAGGGAAAAGCGTGAGCGAAACAAACAATCCAGAGAAAGCAGCTGCAACTGCAGAAAAACCGGCAGATGCCAAAGAGGAAATCGGCATCGATGACTTCGCCAAGGTAGAATTGCGAGTGGCACAAGTCGTAGAATGTGCCAAACATCCGAACGCCGACAAATTGCTGGTGCTCCAGCTTGATCTCGGCTATGAAAAACGCCAGGTCGTCTCTGGCATCGCCAAGTACTACAGCCCGGAAGAGATGGTGGGGAAAAAAGTGATCCTGGTAGCCAATCTGAAGCCAGTGAAGCTGCGCGGTGAAATGTCGCAGGGAATGATTCTGGCAGCATCTGAGGGTGACCAATTGACGCTGGCAACCGTAGATCCAAGCATGCCGAACGGAGCCATTGTCAAGTAAGCGGTCTGGAAAGGAAGGATCTTGCTTTGTTATTTGAAACACATGCGCATCTGAATGCAAAAGAATTTGACGAGGATCGTGAAGCGGTGATTGCCCGGGCTAGAGAAAATGGGGTGGATACCATCGTCAATATCGGCTTCAATGCCGAGACGATCCCGACCTGCCTCGAGCTTGCGGACAACTACGATTTTATCTATGCCGTGATCGGCTGGCATCCCCAGGACGCCAAGGATATGACGGACGAACATCTGGAGTGGATTGAGGAGCTGAGCCGCCATCCCAAAGTCGTTGGGCTTGGAGAAATGGGTCTGGATTATCACTGGGATACCTCCCCGCGCGATGTGCAGGCAGAGGTGTTCCGCAAGCAGATCCGCCTCGCCCGCAAGCTGGATAAACCGATTATCATTCACAATCGCGACGCCCATCAGGATGTCATCTCCATTCTCAAAGAAGAGAAGGCAAGCGAGGTAGGCGGCATCATGCACTGCTTCTCCGGAAGCTGGGAGACGGCGAAGCTCGCGTTGAATATGAATTTTTACATCTCGTTTGGCGGCCCGTTGACGTTCAAAAACGCCAAGCAGCCCAAAGAGGTGGCAGCCAAAGTGCCGCTCGATCGCCTGTTGATTGAGACGGACTGCCCCTATTTGACGCCCCATCCGTTCCGCGGAAAGCGAAATGAGAGCGGCTATGTTCGCTATGTTTGCGAGGAAATGGCCAACCTGCACGGGCTTTCCTATGAGGAGATGGCGAAGATTACTTCTGACAATGCCAAAAGGCTGTTCCGTCTCGAATCCTAAAAAAAGATTTGCGCCAAAAAAACCGGGCAATCACGCACTAAATCGTGATTTTCCCGGTTTTTTCTATGAAAAGCGTCAAGATTTCGCCGTTCTACTCTTTTTTTGCTTGGCATACCATGTACAATGTGTCGAACGATTCAGCTTGCATCGACATAGAGACTCGACAGAAAACAGCTTCCATTCGCCAAGCTGTTTTTGCTAGTCTGTTACCAGCATCGCTGCAGCCAGGGAGGGCAAATTTGACAAAGCCGAAAAAGTAACATACAATCAAATCCGACCTTCTTCAGTATCGGCCACTTCCAGAATATTAGTGCAATTACATCGACCCTTACCTGGCTAGACGGAGAAAGGCCCTCGGGCTTTTCGAGTAAAAAAGGAGTGTGGGAAATGGAATTAAGCAGGATGTGGGACAGGTATAAGAATAGGGGACTCATCCTCTTCGGCATTCTGGCCCTTATACTCGTTCCCATGATTGGCTATTTCTCTGCCCAGGCTACCCAGCCAAAAATGGTCACTTTTACGTTAGACGGAGAGAGTCAGACGGTAGGTTCAAAAGCAGATACCGTCGAGCAATTTCTAGCCGAACGAAACATTACGGTAACGGAAAGGGATTCCCTTCAACCAACACCTAAGACGAAACTTACGAGCGGAATGAATATTACTTTAGATACAAGCTGGACGATTCCTGTCCAGGTTGACGGGCAGACAAAAATGATACAGTCACGTAGTCGCTATGTTGCTGGTGTGTTGAAGGACGGCAACATTGCACTAGGTGAGTTGGACCGGGTAGAACCGGCGTTGAATACCTCTCTTAGCAAAGGGTCCGCGATTCAAGTGAAGCGTGTTGCGATCGAGATGGTACAAGAGGAAGAACGCGTCACCTTTCAAGAGATCCGCAAGAATGACGCCTCCTTGACAAAGGGGAACACGAAAGTCATTCAGGATGGTCAAGAAGGTAAGGCAATTGCACACTACAAGCTGGTCATGGAAGACGGCAAAGAAGTCTCCCGTGAACTGGTGAAACGAGATGTACTTACAGTCAAAAAAGACAAGGTCGTGGCGGTCGGCACAGCAGTTCCAGAAGCTCCAAATCGTCTGGATGATGAATCGCAGCCTGCCTTGGTCGCATCAGCGGGAATGGTCTCCCGTGGTGGAAAAGTTTTTCGGCCGAAGAAAGTACTGAACGGAGTTACCCTGACAGCCTATTCTCCCGCTGGGGGTGGAAAGCCTGTGAATTCGCCTGGCTATGGCCGCACGGCGACAGGTGTAATGGCAAAACCGGGTCACACCATTGCGGTCGATCCAAAGGTAATTCCTTTGGGATGGTGGGTGTATATCGACGGGGTTGGATACCGTCGAGCTGAAGACGTGGGTGGAGCCGTACGCGGCAATAAAATTGACGTGTTTGTGAACACCAATTCAGAGGCAGTCCAGTTTGGGCGCAAGCGGAACCGAACGGTCTATATCATTGGACCGCATAAACCGTAAGGCAGGAGCGATCAGCTCCTGTCTTCTGTTTTTTTAGGGAAGAGATCGATCGTTTGGTGAGGAAACAAAAATCGTGGTAAGCTATTTGATAATAAGACGCAACCAAGGGAAAAACGTTTCAGTTTTTTGGGGTTGCGACGACAATTTTTCAAGAAAAGACATGCTGGCGATATTGCAGGAAAGTAGGAGTAAGTCGATGAAAATCAAGGAACTCATCGTAGTGGAGGGCAGAGATGATACGGCAGCCATCAAGCGGGCTGTCAACGCCGATACGATTGAGACGGGCGGCTCGGCCATAAACGAAAGGACCATTGAGAAAATCCGCCTGGCGCAAAAGAAGCGCGGCGTCATTATTTTTACAGATCCCGACTACCCGGGTGAACGTATACGCAAGATTATCAGCCGTGCTGTACCGGGATGCAAACATGCTTTCATCACACGGGAAGACGGTACGAAAAAAGGGGATATCGGCGTGGAGAATGCCTCACCAGAGGTGATCATCAAAGCCTTGTCCGATGTACGCACCGAGATGGCGGAAACGGCTGGAGAGCTTACCTCTGATGATTTGCTCGCCTGCGGACTGACTTCGGGGCCGGATTACAAGGAGCGGCGCGTCAAGCTGGGGGAGCGG
>DASQMM010000451.1:0-3685 GCA_035645495.1 Brevibacillus sp.
TACTTGGTTCCCGTCTCATCAATTTGGGTGTCACTGGCCAATGAAGGAACCGGCTGACCATCCTTATTGATCTTGTACAATCCCCTGAAGAGGTTCTGCATGACGATAGAGGAACGCGAATAGACGTTCAAGGTAGGGTCAAGTGTCTCTGGTTCTGCAGGCAAAGCATAGACGACTTTCTTTTCTTTCTGCGATGAATCGGTTTTGTTCTCTGTCGTATTGCTCGTGTTGGGCGTGCTGGTGTTGCCGGGTGCAGTCGTATTGCTGGAGCTGCAGCCCGCGATAATGGTGGCAACCAAAGATAATTTGAAAAAAAGGCCAACGAGCTTTTTCATTTTCTTCCCCCTCTGATCTGTAATGTATGAAAATCCGTCTTGGAAGACAGCTTTCATCTGAGGCTGGTGCCTGCGTCCATGCGTGATCAGGAAACGATGTGGCAAGCTACCTGGTGTCCATTCCCAACGTCTTTTAATTCAGGCTTCGCTTCCCGACATGCCGCAACGGCATAAGCACAGCGGGTCTGGAAAGCGCAGCCCGGAGGCGGGTCGAGCGGACTTGGCACATCCCCTTGCAGATGAATGCGTTCACTCTTCTCTGCCAGATCCGGGTCAGGGATTGGCACGGCGGAGAGAAGCGCTTTGGTATAAGGATGCTGCATGTTGGTATACAGCTCATGCGCATCCGCGATTTCAACCAGACTGCCCAGGTACATCACCCCTACTTTGTGGGAGATATGCCGCACCATCGACAGGTCGTGGGAGATAAATAAATAAGTAAGTCCGAATCTCTCCTGAAGGTCCTCCAGCATATTGACGACCTGCGCCTGAATCGAGACATCCAGTGCCGAGATCGGCTCATCGCAGACGATAAATTCTGGCTCTACAGCCAGGGCGCGGGCGATCCCGATCCGCTGGCGTTGTCCTCCGGAAAATTCATGCGGGTAGCGATTGATGTGATCTCGCTTCAAGCCGACTAGTTCCACCAATTCCTTGATCCGGTCTGCGCGATCCTTCCCTTTGCAGATTCGATGGACATCCAGCGGATCCCCGATGATCTCTCCTACTGTCATGCGCGGATCAAGGGAAGCGTAGGGATCTTGAAAAATCATCTGCATTTTCTTGCGGTAAGGCAGAAGGTCTTTGTGCTTTAGATTTTCCAGCGGAGTACCGTGGAAAAGGATCTGACCGGATGTAGGCTCATACAGCCGCAACAGCGTTCGCCCGGCTGTCGTCTTGCCGCAGCCTGATTCGCCGACTAATCCCAGCGTCTCTCCTTTTTTGATTGAAAAGCTGATGTCGTCTACCGCTTTGAGCTGGCGGTCGCTGCGGCTGAACAAGCCCTTTTTCACATCAAAGTACTTCTTCAAATGTTTGACTTCGATCAGATTTTCAGTGGTTGGGGTCATGAGCCAATCACCTCTCTTTCTGCTTTTGCCGCTTTCGGGTGCATCAGCCAGCATGCAGCCCGATGGCTCTCGCTCAAAGAGATGGGGACTGGAGAATACTTCGTGCATACCTTCATCGCATGCTCGCAGCGGGCTGCAAACGCACAGCCCTGCGGCGGCGCCAACAAATCAGGCGGACTTCCCGGGATCGGAATCAGCTTTTTCTTTTCCCCTTCGGATACCTTGGGCATGGAACGAATCAGTCCCCATGTGTAGGGATGCTGCGGATTGTAGAAGACTTCCCGCGTCGTGCCTTCCTCTACGATCTGGCCGCCGTACATGACAATGATCCGGCTGCACATACTGGCGACGACGCCCAAATCATGGGTGATCAGTACGATAGAGGTATTGCTTTTCTTTTTCAAATCCCGCATTAAATCGAGAATCTGGGCTTGGATCGTCACGTCCAGCGCAGTCGTCGGTTCATCGGCGATTAACAGCTTGGGGTTGCAGGAAATGGCGATAGCAATCATCACCCGCTGTCTCATCCCCCCGGAAAATTCGTGCGGATATTGGTTGAGCCTGGTTTCAGGACTCGGGATCTCCACCATTTTCAATACTTCGATCGCCTTTTTCTTCGCTTCTGCCTTGGAGAGCTTCAGGTGGATGCGAATCGGCTCCATAAGCTGATCGCCAATGGTGAACAAAGGATTGAGCGAAGTCATCGGGTCTTGAAAAATCATGCCGATATCGTTGCCATGCAACCGGCGCATCTGCGTATGATCCATATCCATGATCTCTGTACCGTCAAACAGAAGGCGGTCCGCTTCGATTTTGGCGTTGTCAGGCAACAGGCGCATGATCGACAGCATGGAGACGCTTTTTCCAGAGCCGGACTCTCCGACGATCCCCACCGACTCCCCTTTCTCGACATGAAAGGAGATCCCGCGAACAGCCTGAACTTGCCCTGCTTCAATATGGAAAGTGGTTCGTAAATTGTTTACTTGGAGCAATTTCACAGGTTATCCCCCCTATTTCTTAAGACGTGGATCCAGCGCATCCCTCAACCCGTCGCCGATAAAATTGAGCGCAAACATCGTGACGCTAATCGCGAGCGCAGGGAAAAGCATCTGGTACGGTTGGGTAAATAAAGTGGGGATTGCATCGTTTACGAGTGTGCCCCAGCTAGCGATCGGCACCTGAATCCCAATCCCGAGAAAGCTCAGGAAGGCTTCGGAAAAGATCGCGGATGGAACCAGGAAGGTAACGGTCACGATAATCGGTCCAATGCTGTTGGGAATGAGGTGTTTAAACAAGATGCGCAGATTAGAGGAACCAACGGACCGTGCAGCCAGTGCGTATTCCTGATGTTTGAGCGTCACGACCTGCGAGCGGACGATCCGTGCTGTCCCAATCCAGGACGTCAGGCACAACGCGATCAAGATGCTCTGAATACTATTGCCGAGGAACATCATCACCAAGATGATATAGAGCAGATCTGGCACCCCGATCATGATATCGACGATGCGCATCAGCAGCATGTCGACTCGGCCTCCAAAATACCCGGATATGCCGCCGTAGATAATGCCGATCACCATGTTGATGGCTGCAGCGACAAACCCGATCAAGAGACTGATTCTCGCACCGTACAGCGTCCGGACGAAAATATCGCGTCCAAACTTGTCCGTTCCAAACCAGTGCTCGGCAGAAGGGGGTTGATTACCATTTTCCAAATTTTGGCCATCGTATGTATATTCAGAAAATATCGGTCCGAAAATTGCTGCGACCGCCATCACGATAATGACGCACAAACCGATCATCGCCAACGGATCTTTGCGAAAGCGAGCCCATGCATCCTGCCAGTATGACTTGCTCGGACGAGTAATTTCTTCATTATCTTGTCGATCGGATTCATCCAGCTTTTCAAACAGGTCATCTGGAAGCTCGCCAACAGCACTCGGGGAGAATGGACCATCTTCTCTTTCTTTCATTCGGGCCGTATGAATCATACCATCACCTACTCATCCATTTTTACGCGACGATCAATCACCGCATAGAGAACATCCACAATGATATTGGCTACGACGATGAATGCTCCGAAGAAGACCGTCATGCCTAAAATGACAGAATAGTCACGGTCGCTAATCCCAGTCACGAAGTCCCTACCGATCCCAGGGATGGAGAAAATCCGTTCAATGACAAAGCTCCCGGTCAAAAGTATGGCCACCAATGGGCCCAAATAGGTAACAATAGGAATAATGGCATTTTTCAATGCGTGCTTGCATATGACTTTCAGTTCAT
>DASQMM010000452.1:0-3785 GCA_035645495.1 Brevibacillus sp.
AGGCGGCGAATGGCATGGTGCTGCCGTTCCGCCCAGCGGGAAAGCTCCTGAAAAACGCTGTCGTAGGTCAGCTTCAGGACGACCTGATGCGCCGAATCCATATCCACCATCACGACCCGAAACAAAATGCCGAAGAGAATAAACCGTCGGATCAGATCCATCTCTTGTTCTTGCTGTTCTTTTCCTGATTCCTCCGGCTCGATCATTTATAATGCCCTCCGATCTTCCGGGCGCGCTCCCTCGCCTGGCCGGCTCCAAGCAGAGACGTAGCCCGCAGGATGGCATCCGGACCGTACTTGGAGCGAATCCCGTCCATCGCATGGGCCAGCGAACGCCGTCTGTGATTGTCCGTAAACAGATTCAGCTGAAGCACATTGTCCGGGACCAACTGCCCGAGATTGACTCCGACACTCCGCACAGGCGTCCCTTGCCAGTGACGGTCAAACAGGCAGCAGGCTGCCTCGTACAGCGTCGTCGCGTCATTCGTCTGCTCCTCCAGCTTCAACTGGCGGCCAAATCCGTTGGCTGCATCCAAATCAGCGCCACGGCACCCTACCGAGACGACTGATCCCATCAGCTCCTTGCTCCGTGCCCGTCGAGCTACCTCCTCGCACAGCTCCAGCAGGACCACCTTGATTTCTGCTGCTGTGTGGTAATCGCGCGGCAGCGTCATGTGGTGACCGATCCCTTTTTGCGTATCGTAGGCGCGAAGCGAGACAGGCGAATCATCCAGACCATGTGCGGTGCGCCACAGCACCTCGCCGTTTACTCCCCAACGCTGCTTGAGGACTGCGGGAGACAATCCCGCCAATTGCCCGATCTGGTACACGCCCATGCGATGAAAATGCCGCTTCATCCGCGAGCCCACCCCGAACAGCTTCTCGATTGGCAGCTTCCACAGCGTCTCTTCCAGCTCTTCTTTCTTTAACCAAAAAACGCCCGCCTCTTGTTTCTTCGCGAAGTTGTCACAAGCCATTTTGGCCAGCACCTTGTTCTCCCCGATTCCTACCCGGCAGTTGATCCCCGTCTCCAGCCAGACGCGCTGGCGGATCTGCGCCGCCATCTGATACACATCCCCAAAAAGATGGACACTCCCTGTCACATCGAGGAACTGCTCGTCGATGGAGAACGGCTCTACCTTGTCGGTAAAAGACTCGAAAATCTGCGTAATCAGCAATGAAATATGAATATACGTTTCCATGCGCGGACGCACGACGACGAGGCGCCGGCATTTCTGCTGGGCCTGCCACAGCGCTTCTGCTGTGACGACCCCATAGGTTTTGGCGATTGGACAGGCAGCCAGAACCACACCGCTGCGCCGCTCAGGATCTCCTGCTACGACAATCGGCTGATCCCGGAGCGCTGGATTGGCTGCTTTCTCGATACTGGCGTAGAAGCTTTGCATGTCGATGAGAAAAATAATCCGCTTGTTCGCCTTGGTCATCTTAGACCATCTCCTATATAAGAACGTTTGTTCGCAAAAATCTTCTGTTCTTAGTATAACAAACAAACGTTCGCTTTTATACCTCCTTTTCTTCTTTTGGGCTTGGTAATTTTTGCTGGCTCGTCCCAGGCACGCTCGGAATCAAAAAACAGGGCTGCGTGACAAACAGCAGCCCTGTCTCAAAAACATGATACGAATCATCGGTTTACAGCCAAATCTCGATCGCTGGACACATACAGCCAGTTGCCATCCCGGCTCACCCCAAGCAAATCAAACGTGCTTGGCAATCCCGTGCGCAGCACACGATGCTGTTTGCGGTCTGCATCAAATAAATGAAGCGACAGGAAGCTATCCTGCCTATCATTCGTACTTTCCCATTTGACGTAGACGTACTGATGGCTGCCGGGGAGCCAGTATCCCTGACCCAGATAGTCCGCTACCGCCTCAGAGCCTTTGAACAGACCAGCAGTCAGGTACATCTGGTACATGCCGTCGTCACTTGCGGCATAACCTGCCCAAGAATCTGCTGGAACAGGCGGATTCCAATCGCTCACAGTCCCGGTCTTCCAGTCTAGGCGATACCGTTTTTCCAGGTACGACCCCTCATGTTCACGCATCGCAAAAGTAACTTGCTGTCCATCATCGGCAAATCGGACCGTTACCAGTGAATCGTCCACTTCGCTACTCGCAACAACTCCCTGCATCACGCCAGGCAGACGCAGCTCAATTTTTCCTGCCTCCAGGTCGTACACGACAAAATCCAGATCTTTTCTCTGTTCGGCTGTCCCGATCGCCATCAACAGGCGCTGACGATCCTTGCTGAAGCTGGCGCCATAGACATAGCCGTCTACTTTTACCGTCGCGGCTGTTTCGCTAGGAGGCACCTCTGTGCCCGCAGGTGGCGAAGCAAAGAAAAAGCCGCGACGATCGGCAACAAACTCGCCCTCTCCCTGGTAATGATCCAACAGCTCTCCAGGATAGGAAATCAATTGTTTCGTCTGATTATCATACAACCAATACAACTTGGGATAGCGAGCGTCACATTCACAATACCGTGCAAAGCGGCTCATCAGAAAATATCTCGCGTCCTCGTCAAGGATCGTCGTACTGTATCTGACCTTCCAATCCGTTATCTTCTCCTGCTCCTTGCCGTCCAACGAAACTTTCCACACCTGATCCGGAAGCATCACCAAAGCCCGAAAATCAGGGGACTCCTCCGTCAAGGGATCACCTTTTGCTGTTTTCGCTCCTGCTATGTGAAGACGATATGCCTTCCACTCGTTGGCAGCTGTCTTCTGCTCCGGCAACTCCGCCAGCAGATGAAGCTGCTGATCGTGGACCCAGTGAAATGTCAGCAACGGCTCGACATATCCCAAATCCTCCCGCTTGGCTTCTGCCTGGGCGTTGTCGCGAATCGCCTGCTCCACGCTGGAACGGTCCATCGGTTGACGGAAAAAGAAAGTATAGGCCTGCGGTTCCGTCCCCACGATGGTCTGGATGGGAGAGAGAAGCCGCGGCTCCTCAGTCAATTGAATCACGACGTCATCCTGCATGGAGGCATAGGCATACGGTATTTCTGCTGTCCTCCACACCGATTGATTCACCGTTGCTTGCTTCGATGGCGGAGAGGCTGGCGTATTCCCGGGTACAGCAGGAGTACCCACTCCAGAAGAATCGGTCGAATCGCCGATGCTGCATCCTGTCAGCATGGCAATAGATAAGCAAATCAAAAAGCCAGTTCTTACACAACGTGATAAGAACAAGCAAAGTCCCCCTTTTCCAGCTTTTTCTCTTCCCCATAATGACGCATCAGAGAACTTCATTGTTACAAAGACAGGAAAAAGAAAAAGCCCTCCTTTGCGAGGAAGACTTCTAACTTCTGTATGAGTTGGCTGCCCTACTGTGGCTGCCGCAATCTAATCCTCCAATTGTACAAACTCGTCTGGATTGTTGCGGATGTGCGCACCGATCCGAATAAGAGTGAATGGAGCGATATTGCGAAACGAGGTGTTGAGAGTGTTCATGGATTCGCGGAGTTGTTGATTACGATCGAGGTCGTCACGTGTAACAGGGAATCCCTCTAAACTCCTCGGGTGTTTATGTTTGATAAGAACAACTTCCATGTCTTCAAAAAAGGAAAGCATGGCATCATCTTTGAAATACCGCAAACCGCCTTTGATTTCTGACCAAATGCTTGGCTGCGCAAAGAAATAGGCACTCCACCAATATAACTCGGTCAGTGATATATTTGCGTGATTAAAATGCGCGTAGAACATGAATACAGCTTGTTGTCCTTTTGTTAAACCCTTGTAAAAAAGAGCAATGTCATGATCAAGGGCTT
>DASQMM010000453.1:0-22817 GCA_035645495.1 Brevibacillus sp.
CGGTAGCCGAGGCGTACGGCTCCAGACAGCCCTTTTTCCCACAGTTGCACAACGGACCGCTGTCTGGCGTCAGCGTGATATGCCCGATCTCACCGCCTACGCCATTGATGCCATGCACCACCTGCCCATGCAGGATGACTCCCCCGCCGATCCCCGTCCCCAGGGTGATGAAGATCAGGTCCTGGGTGCCTTGGCCGGAACCGCGCCACATTTCGCCCAGTGCAGCCGTGTTGGCGTCGTTGTCTACCTCGACAGGCAGTGTGCTGATCGCTTGCAGCTTGGCTTTCAGCGGGACGGGTTTATGCCAATGCAGATTGACGGCTTGCTGCACGATTCCTTCCTGGGGATCGACGGGCCCCGGTACACCTACCCCGATTCCTCCCACCTGATCTGGCGTATAGCCTTGCTGCTGCAAAAGTCTGCGGGTCATCTCGAAGGTGTGCTGCAAAATACCGTCTTCTCCGGACGCGAGCGGTGTCGGCTCCTGTGTCTTGGCGACCAACTCCCCGTCCGGGGTAATCAAGGCCATTTTGATGGCAGTTCCCCCTATATCTACACCGACGATGACTGGCTTCATGGCTTCCCCTCCCAGCTTTTGGAATCCTCTTTTCATCTTAACACGCCCGATTCAGCATAGCGATTCCCAAAAATGGCTATACAGGATATGATGAGTAGAGAGAATACCCGTAAGCGTCGGGGGGAAAGGAAGAAGGGATCTGCCTTGAAAAAAGCCAGATTGATCTATAATCCAAGCTCCGGCCGGGAGATCGTACGTCGGCGATTGCCAGATATCCTCGATTTGATGGAATCTGCCGGATACGAGACGTCTTGCCATGCGACCAAAGGTCCAGATGATGCGACGAAGGAGGCGGCCCGTGCCGTATCGCGGGGCTATGACCTGATCATCGCTGCAGGGGGAGACGGCACCATCTATGAAGTCGTCAATGGAATGGCAGGGCAAAAGGCTCGTCCGGCACTGGGGATTATCCCGTGCGGCACGACGAACGATTTGGCGCGAGCGATTGGAATTCCCAAGTCGATCAGCCGCTCCTGCGATGTAATCAAGAGAGGCAAGAAAAAGCGCATCGATCTGGGAAAGATCAACAACCGCTATTTTATTAATATCGCTGGGGGAGGCTACCTCACCAATCTGACGTATGAGGTTCCAAGCAAGCTCAAAACCATGATGGGCCAGCTCGCCTATTACATGAAAGGGCTGGAAAAGCTGCCTTCCCTGCACCCTATCCGGGTCAAGCTGGAGAATCGCAAGGAAGTGCTGCTCGACGAGGAGATCATGATCTTCCTCATCGCCAACAGCCGCTCGGTAGGCGGTTTTGAAAAGCTGGCGCCACAGGCTGATTTGTCAGACGGCAAGCTGGATGTTATTGTGGTAAAAAAGGCGAACATCGCGGAAATCATTCGCCTCGCTACACTGGCCATGCGCGGAGATCACATCAAGGACCCGCACATCGCCTATTTCCAGACCGACTATCTGAAGGCTACGACGTCCAGTGGAGAGCTGGTCCAGTTGAATCTGGACGGTGAGTTGGGAGGCGAGCTTCCTTGTGTCGTGGAAGCACTGCCCGGGCATATCGAGCTGTTCGTGCCGTAAAGAACGAAGGAAGGCTTGAGAGGATGCGACTTGGAGCATCCTCTTGTACATAGGAATTAGGATATAAAGGAGAAAAGATCGTGGGAAAGACAACAAAGAAGAGGCGCGGCCCACACCCGACAGCAAAAGCAGAGCTGGATGTGCCTGTACGGGTCGGACAAACCGTGGAAGTGGAGATCACCGGACTCAATCACGAGGGAGCAGGCGTGGGCCGCATCGAGGGCTACACCTTGTTCGTGTCGGGGGCATTGGCACAGGAGCGCGTGCGTGCGCGTGTGGAGCATGTGAAAAAGAATTTTGGCTTCGCCAAGATGGTGGAGGTCGTGGAGGCAAGCACCTTCCGTGCGCTGCCGCCCTGCCCGCTGTACGATCGTTGCGGGGGCTGCTCGCTGCAGCACCTGGATTACGCGGAACAATTGCGTCATAAGCAGCAGATCGTGCGGGACAACCTCCGTCGCATTGGCGGCTTTCAAGTGGAGGGAGAAGGGGCCATCACGGTTCACCCGACGCTTGGGATGAGCGATCCTTGGCGTTATCGGAATAAAGCGCAGGTACCGATCGGGGAAGAGAACGGGGCTTTGATCGGCGGCTTTTACGCTGAAAAATCCCACTCGATCATCGACATGGAAGCCTGTATGATCCAGCACCAGGCCAATGACGATGCGGTGGCTGTCGTGAAGAAGCTCGCGGCAGAGCTGCAGATCCGCGCCTATGATGAGCAGCACCACACTGGGCTTTTGCGGCATGTGGTCGTCAAGGTTGGCGTGAAAACGGGTGAGGTCATGGTCGTGCTGGTGACTACCGAAGAGGAGATTCCGCAGCGGGAGCGTCTTGTGGCAGCTATTTGCGAGCAGGTCTCGGGTGTGACCAGTATCGTGCAGAATGTCAATTCAGAGCGGACCAATGTCATTTTCGGCAAAAAGACCGTGACGCTCTGGGGCAGTGATGTGATCTACGACTACATCGGGCCGATCAAGTTTGCGATTTCGGCGCGTTCTTTCTATCAGGTGAACCCGGCGCAGACGGAGGTTTTGTACAACAAGACGCTGGAGTATGCGGGTGCGACCGGGACGGAGACGGTCATCGATGCGTACTGCGGCATCGGGACGATTTCGCTCTTTTTGGCGCAGAAATCGCGTCATGTGTATGGGGTGGAGATTGTGCCGGAAGCGATTGCAGATGCGAATCGCAATGCAGAGCTGAATGGCCTGGAGAATGTCACGTTTGAGGCGGGACCTGCGGAGGTCGTGATTCCCGCGTGGAAGGAGAACGGGATTCGTGCGGATGTGATCGTGGTCGATCCGCCGCGCAAGGGCTGTGATGAGGCGTTGCTTGCGACGATTTTGGAGATGCAGCCGGAGCGTGTGGTGTATGTGTCGTGCAATCCGTCGACGCTGGCACGGGATTTGAAGGTGTTGGCGGAGAGGTATGAGGTGAAGGAAGTGCAGCCGGTGGATATGTTTCCGCATACGGGGCACGTTGAGAGCGTTGCATGCTTGATATATAAGGGTTTTTGAGTCATTGAAAAGTGAGTTGTTGACGAATTGTTGACGAAAAAAGGAGCTGCTTCAGCGGCTCCTTATGCTTTTTTATTCTTCATCGGAATGATGCTATTGAATTTATTAGCAGCTTCTTTATCAGCAGATTGGAGCGCGTGGCCGTATACATTCATGGTTGTGGCTATGCTGGCGTGTCCCAGGCGTTCGGAAATAATTTTCGCGTGTACTCCGCTATTGATTAGCAGGGTCGCTGATGTATGGCGCAGATCGTGGAAGCGAATGTATCGTAGACCATTCTTTTTGAGGAATGATCGAAAGTGCAGGTATGGTGTTTCTGGATAGAATGGTTTGCCATCGGGATTGCAGAACACAAAGAAATGTTCGCCTCCCTGCCACTTGTCACCCATCTGAAAGCGTACCTTGCGGCAGTGAAGGTAGTATTCTTTTAACTGGTCAATCAGCGCGTCGGGTAGGCTTATTCTCCGCTTCGACTTCTTCGTTTTGGGTTCTGTAATGATCGGTTCGCCGTTGACCATCATTGCTATACTTTGCTTTACTTCAAGCGTTCCGCTATCAAGGTCGATATGTTTCCATTCCAGGCCAACCAGCTCCCCGCGCCTCAACCCGGTTGTAATCGCAAGGGTGATCATCATGCGCCAATGGATCGGTTCTGTTTCGAGAGCATTGAATAGGGCTGCAACCTCTTCCTCGGTATAAACCTCCACTTCCTTGTACGTAACCTTTGGCTTTTTCACTTCGGAAGCCGGGTTCTTCTTAATGATTTTCCATTCTTCGGCCCGAGACAATACGTTATTGAGAACGCGATACAGGTAGTGGACTGTTCCAGACGATAGCCTGCCCTCTTTACCATCATGACGGCTTCCTTCATCCGATAATTCGGATATAAACTTAACGATGTGGAAAGGTTTAATCTGATCAAGGCGCATGGTACCGAAAACAGGGATAATGCGGTTTTTGATAAAGCGCATGTATATATCCAGTGTCCTCGGGCTAATCTCGTTCTTGGCGTATCTTGTATACCATTCCTCAACAAAAGCTTCAAATTTCATTTTAGCCGGGTCAATATACTCTCCAGCTTCAACTTCCACCAGGAACTTTGCCAGCTCCTTTTCTGCCTCGCGCTTATTCATGCCTTTTACTGTTCTTGTCTTTCTGATCCGCTTACCGTTGGCATCGTAACCAGCTTCAACGACGAGCAGCCAAGAGTTTTCACCACGTTTCTGAATGCTTGCCATGATACGGCCTCCTTTTAAGTGGATGGGGTGGTTTGAAACCACGTCAGGCTGCTTATTCTGTAAACCAAATTGACCTGATACGAACATAGTTCGGGTTAGCGTATTTTCTGCTGACTGTCCTCTACGTGGAGGACAGTACTCCACGTAGGGTACGGTTCCGTACTCCACGTAGGGTATAGTAGTGTACTCCACGTGGAGTACTAAGAAAGAAAGTATTAAAGATAATATTAAAGAAATATACTCGCAACACTTAGTTGCTCGTGATGAATATTTCTTTTGGTCAATAGTTTAAACAGTAGTTTATGCTTACATTAACTCGGGTTATTGCACACATTAACTACACAAAAGAAAAGAAAAGAAAGTAAAAGAAAAGAAACATATATAGCTTCGGGGTCTCCAACATTAGCTGCATTATCAAATATCAAAAAGGGGTAACAGCCAGGTAACAGCTAGAATACGCATAAAATCAACGTCTCAGTACCTATCAATGCGAGTAAAGGTAACAGCAAAGTAACAGCTACTGGATATAAACAAGAATGATAATAATGATAAAGAAATAAATACTATACTCGCGACAATGTCACTCGTATCTTGAGTGGCTCTTTTTATTTCTCGGATGAAATACGATCGCGGAAAAGAGCATCCAGGTATGCGGTGATAAGCTGCTTGTCCTGATCGGTGATCGGGATGTCCTTGTAGGTGATGTTGGATTGTTCAAGCATGTAAGTTAAGTCTTTAAAAAAAAGGTTTTTATTAAGAATTTCTTTGTATCTTTGGTCGTCTCTTTGTTCATAGAACTCTTTTTCATATTCAGTTTCAAGAATGTCATCCTCGTACTCATTTGGCCCTAATTGCATGTGACCAGCTTTAATCATTAGGTGTGCATGTGTCAGTCCAAGAGGATTTGTAAGTTTGAATAGTATTTCTGGAGAGGGAATGCCACCTTTTCCATTTTCGATTTGTGACAAGTATGGCTGCGATACCCCTGACTTCTCACTTAACTCAACCAAAGTTAAACCCTTCTTCTTCCGCTGTTCTCTTAAGTACCCTCCAAATTGTTTTGAATCGCTCATCTTTTCCTCCGATATTCATTTTTTAATTAATACTACACTACAAATTATTATAAACTCAATATTTTTATTCCAAACAATATTGACATTGCAATATTATGTAGATATTATTGAGGTATCAATATTGAAAGGGAGTGATATTGATTGAAAATCCGGCTCAAAGATCTGGAGAGATTTGAAGAGTTGATTATCCGCAAAGGTCATTCAAAGCGTTCATTTGCTGAAGTTGCTGGTATTGGACAAGTGACCGCTTTACAGATTGCAAATGGAGAGCGTAATCCTAGTCCGCGCATTGCCAAACGGATCACGGATGCCTTGGAGGTCGAGTTCGACGAGATTTTCGTTATCGAAAAGACGACTAGAACGCAATCTCGTATTGTGGAGAACGTTTAGCGGGAGGTGGGTGTATGCGAATCAAGTGCGGAACCTGGCAACGGTTGACCCTTGGTACCAAACTGCAGCTATTGAAAGCGGCAGTGCAAGTTTAGTAAGGGATGGTGCCCAATGAACAATCTGACAATCATAAATCAAAATGGTCAACTGTTGGTGGACAGCAGAGAGGTAGCTGAAATGACGGGAAAACGGCACGATCACTTGATTCGGGACATCGAGGGCTACAAAGTCATTCTGGATCAAACCCCAAATTTGGGGGCTGACCAATTCTTTTTAGAATTGAGATAAGAGAAGACGATATACGCAGGTTTATACACCGGTGTGAAGTTGGCAAGGTAAATGCCTTGCCGCAATAGGCAAGATGGCGAAACGTGTGTCAATCGTTACGAAACTCGCGACAGAAGGGGAGGTATGAGATGCACTACACCAACGAAGAGAAAGAGACAGTCTGCGTATACGACTACATCACTGGGATATGGGATGTCTATAGCTGCGTACCGCGTCACATAACGAGGTTGCGCAAGATCGCAGAACCATTTTGGGAAGAGAAGCATGGAAACCGCGTAACCGCTGCTAGGTGGAAGTTAAAAGCCAATCAAGTCAGATTTGCTGTTGAGATCGTCTCGAAAATGACGCCAGAGCAAAAAGAAGCATCTAGGTCGAGAATGAAGCAGTTACACGAAAAACGAAAGGATACCGTCACGAAATAAACGGCAGAGGGGGCGTGAAAGTGAGGGGAGCAAGGGGAAGAACGAATCGAGCGATCAGCCCGGCGGTTATTGTGCATGCCGCTCAGCCAGCAGAGCAGCGACCAGATCCCAACCAACTCATTCAGCAGTTGGCCCACGAGATGGCTCAAGCATTACTACAACAGCAGCCGATGCAGCCGGTTCATCACAGACGGAACACTCTTACGGTCAAAGAAGCCCTTGAGGAAGTATTCGAGAATTCCATTTCGGAGTACAAGCTCCGCGCTATGTTGCGAGAGGGGAAAATCCCTCATGTAAAAATCGGGTCCAAGTATCTCCTACGCCGCGATACTTTATTGGCGTGGATGAGCAAACAAGAACAGGAGGCTGGCTTATGAAGCGGATCGTTGAGGGTGCAGATGCCATGATGGCAGCCCGTTATGCTATAGCCGAGAGGTTCTCACAGCTTGGCATCACAGGACACAAGGCGATGACAGAATATATCGCCCGAAACACTAAACCAGAGTCCCATGAAAAACCTTCTTTGCAAGACATGCAAGATTTGATTCGAAAGATGGACGAGCATCTGGCTTTCTTAGATTTTTGGATGAACATGGGGGTTTGCTCTTGAAAACCACTGGTTCCATTTCTCCTGCTGAAATGAAGAAAATCCGGTCATCAGTCATTGGTGTGTTAAATAAATACAGGTTTTACAAGTTCCTGACCTTTGAAGAGCGTGAGGCATCGATCACAGCCAGCTACGAAAGGCGAGAAGGTAGCAGAAGTAACAAAACGAGCGACCAGACAGGATCGATTGCGGCCCATAACATTGACACGCAGGCCGAACGACGCTCTTATTGTGAACGCGTCGAGCGATCCGTTGCAAGTCTGCCAAGCAAAGAAAGGTTCCTGATTCAAGAGCGGTACATGAGTCGTGACAGCGAGTATATTACCGATTACTCCGTTTATTGCCATCGTTTTGATCCACCAATTAGCCCGGTGACCTACAGCAAGATCAGAGAACGGGCTATGTACAACCTGGCTCTAATGCTTGGTCTTACAAAGGGGGACGCAGATGCAGACAGTTGAAAAATTATCAGCCTCTGACAGAAAAGCAATTCGTAAATCCGTTGAAGCTGCTTTAGAGCGGTATCGTTTATTCAAACACTTTGCTTTTGAAGAAAAAGAGGCATCGGTTGTTCGGAGTTACGAGATAAATTATTCCGGCAAAACAAATCGAACCAGTGACCAAACAGGTGCTACCGCTATTCACAACGTGGACGCCCAGGCGGCCCGTCAAGCTTATTGTGATCTAGTGGAACGAGCTGTGAACCGCTTGCCCAATATGGAAAAGTTACTGATCCAGGAGCGGTACCTGGGAGCCGATTATGAGTACATCACTGACTATAGTGTTTACTGCCATAAATTTGACCCACCGATTAGCGAAGGTACATACACCAAGATTCGACAACGAGCGATGCAAAAGCTGTTTAGCATGTTGGGATTGCATATCACCAATAAGCCTAGCGAAAGGATGACTGGGAATGAAAAAGGTCTGTAAACGCTCTGTCTGGCAAGCTGTTAATTCCGAACATGGTGAACGCTTAGTACAACTCACTCAGGAGCATACCCGGCTAGCACGGGAATTGATCGTCGAGCGCTATCGACTCTCTGAGATGGAGATAGAGATATACAAAGCGCGTATTGAGCAACTACGCCAGGAGCGGGAAAACATCCTGCAGCAGTTTGTTCAAACGGAGGTTGAGCCAGTTGAAAATCCTTAATTCGCGACAAAGGCGATACGCAAAGCTGAAAAAACGGTATCTGAAGGTTGTGAACGAATATACGGAGCTTCGTCTTCTGGCTGCTGAAAAGCCGCTTCTGTCAGAAAAAGAGTTCCAGAAAATCGAAGCTAGAATAGCCAAGCTGAATCAGGAAATGGATGACATCATGCAAGAGCTTACGCAGTTCAAACCGTAGAGAGGGGGTGCTTGAGTAAATGGAAGAGGTTTTAGTAGAAACATGGTCAGGGCGCAACAAAACCAAACTCTTTCAGGCCATTTTGCTCGAAGGCAAATACGCGATCTTTAGCAGGATGGGCATCGTTGAGATGATGGCAGTTGAACCAACAGGGGGGGATGGAATTTATAAGCCTACGGAGTCGAGACATAATTACACATTGTTCCTGGGTACAGGTGGACGGAGTATCTCGGCACTAAAGAGATATGCAAAGCGGATCCTGGAGATGTCGGCATTTGAGCTGTTGACCAAGCATTACGACCCTGTGGAAGAAGTGTTTTTCATTCTCAGCGATAAGAAGCCGAATTTTTAGGAGGCGATCGTGTGGATAGTAGAAAAGCGCTCGATGTGGAGAACCTGATCGTTATCATGAAAGCCCAGGGCATGGACACACGAAATGTAGAGGATTTTGTAGAAGAAATACGCGCGGAAAGGGAAGCAGAGAACGAAAAAGCCCTCACTACTGCGAATAGTGAAGGGCCACAAAATTAAACATTTAACCGTATCAATTTTACCCATAGCGGCTGATTTTGTAAAGGGAAAGGGGGTGATTGATTGGAGAAATTTATATACGGACTTGCCATACCGTTTGAAAGCTATCCTTGCTGGAAATATGACAGGGATAGCAGGACATACACATTTGAGCGTATCAATCCAACAGGCATTATGACAGATGGACTGGTTGGAATACTAGAAGGACACTCTTTTGACAAGCAACTGGGCCGTACAGACGATGGAACGCTCAGCCTGTACATCAATGACCGCGGTCTTTTCTTCCGTCTAAGTCCCGAGAATCAGGCGGCGTTGAGTTGCTATAAGCGGGTGAAGCGGAACGCCTTAAGGCATTGTAGCATGGCGTACCATTTCAAAAAAGAGGATCGCATCCGGATTTCGGAAGACGAGGAAAAGGTCAAACATCTCTATGCCCTAGATGGAGAAAAAGTGATCTTTCAAGAGTTACGAGAGATCCAGTTGTACGAGCTAACGCTCACTAACAATCCCGCGCAAGACTATACGTTTTGCACAACAGACAAACACGACAAGAGATTGCAGGGGATCGATTGGGAAAAACCAATTCAGTTGACGAAAAATAAGATTAAACCATTAAGGTAACATTGGAGGAATAAACATGTCTATGACATTGGCTGAAGTAAAGAACAACCTGAGGACAATTGGGGCTGAGTTGACCGCAGTACTTGATGAAACATTGAAAGAGGCTGAAAAGCCGGATGCTAGTATGGATAAGCTTAGGGCGCTTGAAGCGAAAAAAAATGGGTTAAAAGCGCGATTTGAAGTTTTCAGAGAACAACATGACGAAATGAGTGCGCAGCAAATTGGATCCTTGCAGGCCAACAACAAAACATTTCACGGCGCGGCTGGCACTAATCTTAAAGTTATGAACAGTGCAAAAGCTTCATTTATTCGTTCTGTCGCTAGAGGTGACAGTGTTTCTTCCGATGTACGAGCTGCATTGGGAGATCGAAACTCTACAGGTGGAGAAAGAATCTTGCCGTCTACAATGACGAACGAACTACTGCACGAACCGTTTGTGAAGAATCCGCTTCGTGGAATCTCCACGTTTACCAGCGTGACAAATCTGGAGATTCCCAAGATAACCTTCAAACTCGATAACGATGATTTCATTCTTGACACAGAAGTTGCAAGAGAACTACAGGCAGAAGGTGATGTCGTAAAATTTGGACGCAACAAGTTCAAAGTGTTCGTGCCTATCTCTGAGACAATACTTGCAGCTACTGATACAAACCTTGTACAGACAGTAGATCAGGCATTACAAAGTGGTGTCGCGTCCAAAGAGAGAAAGGTAGCATTCGCTATGACGCCTAAAGTCGGTGAAGAACATATGTCCTTCTATTCCACCGAGAATGGCATCAAGCAGATTCCTGGTACCGATATGTATGAGACCATCACACTAGCAATTGCCGATCTACATGAGGATTACCGTGAGAATGCGAAGATTGTGATGCGGTATGCAGATTATTTAAATATCATCAAGACGCTGGCTAACGGCAACACGACACTTTATAACGCACAACCAGAGCAAGTGCTAGGCAAGCCAGTTGTATTCTGCGATCTTGCGGTTGATCCGATTATCGGAGACTTCCGATACTCTCACTTCAACTATGATCCTCAGATTCTCTATGATCGTGACAAGGATGTTAAAACTGGTGTTTGGGATTTCGTCATCACTGCATGGTTTGATCATCGAATTAAACTTAAATCAGCTTTCAGGATTGCGAAGGTTGGATGACTTTAGGAAGGAGGGAGGCATAGCCCCCCTACCCTTCAAAGTTCGGGACGGGCTATCCAGGGACCGGCGCGGCCCGTCGTTCACAGCGCGAGGCACTTTTTACATGAAGGGGGGGTAGCCCCTGAAACGAGAAATTTTGCATGAGGTTCGATGTTCAAAATGTGGCCGTCTGCTCGCTAAAGCAGATGGGAGAGTAGAAATTTTGTGTAAAAACAAGATTCTAATAAATGGTCGCCGGGAACCATGCAATACATTGAATTTCATAGAAACAAATCGGCCTTAAAGGCCCGGCTCATGAAGCCCTTACCGCGTTTTGCGATGCGGTTGGGGCTTTTTATTTTTGCTTGCATCGCAATTCGTGAGTTTCCAACGGGATGTGATTGACATGGCAGAAATAGAAGTCGGCAACCTTGTCGCCAAGGTCAGCATGGATGACACGGAAATAAATAAGAGCTTTGCCGAGTTGAAACGGACAATGAAAGTCGTACAGTCTGAGTTCCAAGCTGCAGGAGCAAAGCTGGGCGATTTTGGCAAAAGCACTGACGGGTTGAAAGTCAAAGCCGAATCTCTCACCAAGCAGATCGGTGTACAACAGCAGATAGTTGCCAAGCTCAGCGCAGAGCACGCGAAAGCTGCCGAGGAAAAGGGCAAGGATGCGAAAGAGACCCAAAAACTCGAAGTCCGGCTGAATGAAGCCCAGGCAAAGCTGTACGGGATGCAAAACGCGCTGAAAGAGACTAATGCTGAGATCACGAAGCAATCATCAGCCTTTACCAAACTATCCGATGCGTTCAATTCCGTTGGTCAAACAATGCAATCTGTTGGACAGAAGGCCAAGGACGCTGGTAAAACGCTCTCCATGGCCCTGACAGTTCCCATAGTCGGCTTGGGTACGGCAATCGTCAAGACAGGGATGGATTTTGAGGCAGCCATGTCAAAGGTAAAGGCGATTTCTGGATCTACAACAGAAGAAATGCAGGCTTTGACTGCGCAGGCAAAAGAGTTAGGAGCCACGACTATTTTTAGTGCAAGTCAGGCTGCGAGTGGAATGGAGTTTTTGGCACGCGCAGGCTGGGATGCTCAAGAGATCATGGCCGCTATGCCGGGAATGTTGGACCTGGCTGCATCAGGGGCTCTTGATCTGGGAGAGGCAGCAGACATCACTTCAAACATCATGAGTGCATTTGCAATCGAAGCATCCAAGGCAGGCAAGGTTGCGGATATCCTTGCGGTAGCAAACTCAAATGCAAATACAAACGTACAGCAGTTGGGTCAGGCCATGACTTACGTAGCCCCTACAGCTGCGACAATGGGCCAGAGTATCGAACAGGCTACTGCTGCCGTCATGAAGATGTCTGATGCAGGGATCCAGGGGGAAAAGGCAGGAGCAGCGTTCTCGACGAGCTTGCAGCGTCTCGCAAATCCAACGAAAGAAATGCAAAATGTCATGCGAGAGTTGGGTATTACGTTTTTTGACGCCCAAGGGGTTATGAAGCCGCTGACGCAGATTGTAGCTGAGTTGGAAACGTCTATGGCAGGCTACACGAATGAGCAAAAGGCGGCTGCATTGTCCACTATGTTTGGTGCTGAAGCGTACAAAAACTGGGCAGTCTTGGTCGAGACGGGATCAGCCGCACTTTCTGAATCTGTAGCGATGCTTGAGACGGCAGACGGAGCCGCCAAAAAAATGGCCGAAACAATGAATGACAATGCTAAAGGTGGCTGGGTTGAGTTTACTTCTGCCGTTGAAGGACTGTCTATCGCTTTGTCAGAACACCTATTGCCGATTTTTTCGCAGGTTGTAGAGAAGTTGACAGAGTGGGTACGCTGGTTCGGAGAGCTTGACCCGGGTATACAAAAAGTCACGCTTACAATCGCGGGTATTGCTGCAGCCATAGGTCCAGCACTAGTCGTAATGGGCTCCCTTATATCATCGGTCGGAACAATAGCTTCTGCCTTTGGTGCAGTATCAGGCTCTATTGCGGCTGCTGGAGGTGTAATGGCTGCACTTTCTGGTCCTGTTGGCATAGCAATCGGCGCACTAGGTGCGCTCGTTGCAGCGGGGATTGCCGTCTATCAAAACTGGGACAAGATCAAGGCAAAGGCCGAAGAAGTTTTTGTTAAGATCAGCCCGGCGCTCGAAAAGGTACAGAGGGTATTCGAGGCAGTCTGGCCACACGTCCAAAAGATCGTGGAGATCGCATGGGAGACAATAAAGAAAGTCACGTCAGCCACAATTGACGTCATCCTGGGCATTATTGACGTGTTTGTTGGTGCGTTTACAGGGGACTGGCGGACGATGTGGGAAGGTATCAAGACAATTGCATCTGGTGCATGGAGTGCGCTGGACGCGATCATAAAAGGCGGCATCAGGATTGCGCTTGAGTCGATTGCAGGATTGGTCTCGGGTATTACGACATACTTCCAACAGATCGCACAAAACATGCTTACACATGGTAACGACATGGTCAAAAATTTGGGCCAAGGGATCATGGACATGGCGACCTGGATTAAAGAAAAGGTGCTGGCTTTTGCCACTGGAATCGTTGACACCTTCAAAGAATTTTTTGGCATCAACTCACCATCCACTCTGATGGCTGAGTACGGGACCTACCTGGTACAGGGTCTATGGGAAGGGATCAACTCCATGATCGGCTGGATTAAGGAAAAGGTTACAAGTTTTTCGGAGAGCGTAGCCAACACGATCAGAGAGTTTTTTGGCATCGCCTCGCCAGCAAAACTGATGATCCAGTACGGCGGTTTTATCGCCGAGGGGCTGGCGGCAGGAATAGAAGCGGTAGCTCCCAAAGCTGTGGCGGCAGCAAAGGCAATGGCTGACGCTGTTATTTCTCAGGCGCAACGTGCAATGTCGGTGATGAATGGAAAAATCTTTGAAAAAATCGGCGGTAACTGGGTGGAATCAGGGACAGTCGGTGGAAGGATCGATCCAAACGACCCATTTTACCAAGGCGACTGGGGGAAGGACGGAGAAAGCAACTGGTTGAAACCAGCCATCCCGCCAGTGAGCGGCGGAGGTAGCGAAACAGACTCCGGACGTAGGAGACCAGCCGACACGGACAAAGAGGGAGCGTACCAGAAAGACGTCACCAAGGATAACTTTGGGGGCGGGGCAAACACCAACGTCAGATCGGCAGTTAAGAGTGCAGGTGAAAAAATCAAAGACGCTCTCGATAAAGTTGCGGACAAGCTGCGTATTCCTGGCCTGGCTACTGGTGGTACGGTCGTCAAAGGCGGTTGGACGCTGGTTGGAGAAAAGGGGCCGGAGCTACTTAACCTACCGCGTGGCTCCCAGGTGGTGCCGAACTATGACTTACACCGTTTTGGAGGACAAGTCACTATAGACTATAAAGTCCTGGCAAGAGAAATGGCAGCATACAAGCAAGGAGTCACTCAAAACATTACCATCAACAGTCCTTCCCCACTGACGCCAAGTGAAATAGCGAGAAGGAATCTTCAAGTAGCACGTCAACTCGCCTTAGAATGGAAATAATGATTAAACATCTCAGCCGCCTTCGGGCGGCTTTTTACATGCTCCAGAAATCATCTTGACGAACAGTAGGATCAACCGTCCGCAAAGCACCAAGAATTTTTTTGGCTGTTCGCATAGTCGGAAGATCGTCATCGTCTGAGCAAAGTTGCCCGACTCTTTCCCTGCTTACTTTCGATTCCCGCGCAAGCCAAACTTGGCTTATTCCTCGCTGATCTAACCATTTTCCTAACTTGGATCGCTTTTTTCCTAATCCGAACATTCGAAATCACCTCTACATTCATGCTCGACCAATATGTGTAGAAAAATACGCGGAAGTGAGAAAAAAACCCGACATAATGGACGAGCAATGATTCGTATGGTAGGAGCAAAGGAACGTTCCGATCACCGTACGCTTTACGTGGAGAAGCACCAATGGTAGGCTGGGATGCCAGCGAATCTCAGGTGTTTTTCCTGGGATCGCGCATTCGCCGTTAACCATTGAGTGCAGAGGCTCCGTGTCAAGCGTTCGGACTGCAGCCGGAGACTGTTCAAACCAGTGTTCTTTAATGTCATTAGAGACGATTGCTGATTTTTCCTTGTTATTGCTAGGCATTTGCTTGTCTTGTTTTGTTCCGTTAATTCGGGATTACTACAGGATTGGAGGGTAAGTATGCTGCTTACGGTAGGAGCGGGTGTGTTTGTATGCGCATCGATCTATGCAATTATGAAACCCACAAAAGATTATTCTTATTATCTTGATCTTATATTTAAAAGTTCCGGTATTTCGGTCAAGTTCGGTTCCACACTTCATTTCCCGATGATAAACAAATCCATTGCCTACGATTGGGGAACGCGGCTGCTGATTAATCTCCCGTACGGACTATCATCTGAAACCGTCATAAAGCATGCGAGAACTATTTCAGAAGGGCTGCGGAAAGACATTGATATTTATTATTCGAGAGGCTTGATCATCGACGTATACGAAAAGGATATGCCTGTATCTGTTGCGTTTCCGAGGGAGGAACGCCGGGATTACCGTGTGCCAATTGGCGTCAATCGAAGAGGTGAACCGGTGTTTTACGACTTTACCGGGAGCTTCCCGCACTTGCTCATTGGTGGCATATCTGGCGGTGGGAAGTCGGTGTTGTTACGTGCGATCCTTACGAGTCTATCGCTTGGGCCGCAGCCGTACCTAATGCTTAACGACCTAAAAGGAGGAGTGGAACTCGGCCTCTTCCGCGATTTGGCGCATGTAATCGGATTTGCTACCACACTCCAGGAAGTCGACGTGTTGATTGCCAAGGCCGTTAGGGAAATGGAACGCCGTTATGGCGTCATGGCTGCACAAGGAATTCAAGAGTGGCCGGGGAAACCGTTGATTGTCGTGATGGATGAGTTGGCAGATTTGAAAGTAAGGGCCAAAGACGATCAGGCGGTGCTTAAAAACGGTATTAAAGCGAAACTCTCTACGATTAGCGCGAAGGGTCGGGCGGCGCGGGTCATCCTCGTACTTGCGACACAGAGGCCAAGCGCGGACATCATCGATGGATTGATAAAAACGAATGTAGCTACGAGTCTTTGCTTTCGGACGAGGGACGCCGTTCAGTCGCGGATTGTGCTTGATCATGATGGGGCTGCGGCGTTACCGGAAGTCCCGGGTCGTTGTATTTTTCAGCAGGCGCGTGATGAGACAATTCAGACGTTTTACTTGTCCTACGAAGAGGCGCGGGAACGTTTGAAAGATGTCCCAAGGAGGGAGCGAGATGAACGCAAGCCAGAAGAAGGCGGCGCGCTGGACGGAAATTCTATTGTCCTTGGATGAACTCGGATTCCTAACGACAGGTCAGATCCAGCGGCTGCATAATCTCGGCGGTCGGCGTAACGCGATACGAATCCTAAACGAAATGGGCGCGTATCTGAACACGTTCCGACTTGATGAGACGGTTTATTATTTGAGCGCAGCAGGTAGGCGGGAGATCGGTTCAAAAAGGGTGAGAAAAAGGACTCTAGCCGTTCATCATACGTTAATGAGAAATGAAGTGTATATCCATGAAAGGCCGGGGATATGGCGAGTTGAAACGCCGATCAAGTGGCCGGGAAATGAGATAATCCCTGATGCATTATATCGCAAGGATCGATTCGTTTTTTTGGAAATCGACCGGATGCAGTCCATGTCGGCAAACGCAAAGAAGATTGACAAGTATCGTCAATTAAGGGAGACGGGGTTGTTTCAGAAGAAATTCAATGGAGAGTTCCCGCTTATTAAGTTTGTGACCACAACTGAGTACCGGAAAAAGAAGCTGAGGGCGCTATTGGACGGGGTTAAAGCGGATGTTTTGACATTTGAGGAACTAAGATAGGCAGCCAGGCGCCTTTCTCGGTCCAAAGATATAGGGCAGAGGAATTTTTTGAACCTAAACCAATTTGATTTTGGTTAATAAAATCGCGTTCATCATTTTGATGAAGGGCCTTGAAATGCTTAAGTTGCTCCCCTTAGAGCGTAGATCTTTTTGTTGACGAACTGTTGACGAAATGCGTCAACAACTGTTATTTTCGGACTACATCGAGCAACATACGAACAGGGAAAACCCTTATAAGAGAAAGGTTTAATAGCATTCGACAACATCTGAAAACACCAGTTAGTTTCCCGCATACGGGGCATGTGGAGTGCTGTTCACTGTTAGTGAGAAAAGAATAAACAAGATGTGACGGTGTCAGAACCCTTCCAACATGGCGGAAGGGTTCTTTGTTTGTGTGGGTAATTATGGTAAGGTTAATGGGTTAGGGGGATACGCATGGGTGGCGGTTTATATGGACACAGAAATATTGAAGATGGACGACTTAAAGAATGGATAACAGCGTGGAATCCACAAGACTATATTGACTTTTTTCAATCTTACTTTGGAATTGAACACAAAATTGATGATGAAGGCTTTTTGACAATACAAGTAGAGAGAGTCAAAAAAGCTGTCTTAAATGTTTCCGTTCCGGATGATAGATACCTATTCGATGTTGTAATGAGATATATGACTGAAGCAATGTTCTATTGCTATTTTAGATATGACAGTTCAACAGCTTATTGTGGTAACTATTATGAAGTGTTAATCGAATTTGCTGATGAATCAACCAAGAAAAAGTTAATTAAAGGCTATGAATATGTACAAACAGGTGGGATAACCTTAGAGAAGAATGGTGAAGTTATAGGACATATTGGTCAAATGAGTGACCTTTTTTGGCATACGTTTTATGACCAATATATTGTAGAGGATTATGGTGCAATAGAGCATGCGAGAAACAATGAGAAGGATATTACCCTGCAAATTTGGAATGATAAAGTTTTTGAAAATACAGAGCAGTTTTACAAATTTATTGAACAGATTTTGTCTGAATGCAATGTTAATCTAGGGTTTAGTTTCAAGAGGTCAAGATTTGAAAATGAAAGTAAATTAAAAGGGTATACGTCTAATACTAAATTATGCTTAAGTAACATTGAATTAGAGGAAACCCCATTAAGATATTTTAACTTTGCTAACTATACTAAGATACCTCGACATAAATACTTAGCTTATTATCAGGTTCTTGAGTTTTTCTTTACAAGAGCCGTCAAGGAAGCGAGGTTTCCTAAACCAAATGAACTCTTTATAGTAAAATACATAGCAACAAACTCAATAACTGAATCAGAAGTAGTTTCATGGCTTGAGGAAATTACGGGCAGGGGTAAATACTATACAGAACCTTCGGAGAAATATCCTGCACTTTTTCCTTTGAATGCTACAGAAATTGTTGAGTCGGTAGCAACACGGATTTATTCAATAAGGTGTTCGTTAGTTCATTCAAAAGAAGCACCTAAAGATGCTAACTTCATACCTTACCTGAATGATGAAATAATAGATAAGGAAATATCACTTATCAAATATGTTGCAGAGAAAGTACTGTATAAGTGGAGTAATGCTCCTGAATAGTGGAGGGCATGATTATGGCAAATCCATTTTCAAACAAAAAGAAAATCCGTGGTTGGAAGCGTAGGATTAAGCAGATTGAACAATGGAAACAACGTCATATTGATTTGGACATTGAACGATTATGTAGTAACAAAAGAGACTATGTAAAGTTGTGGATTGACCCTTTTTACAGGTTAACTAGACGTAATCCTCCGATATGGTATTCTCGATTACTACTTGAGGCAATGATAGAAGTTTACAAATCTTGGTATCAGCAAATGAAAAAATTAAATGAACCATTCTATCTGAAAATATGGCTCTATAATCCGAACTTTATTAATTCACAAATTGTTGTCGCTTTTAGAGATTGCATAAATTATTACGATAATACTTTCGATAAAAGCAACGATAAAAAGGCATTCCCCTCACATCTGTATGGGAGAATATTTGGTCTCCAAGAATTTAAATGGGAACTTGCCGTAGACTCAGATAATTATTGGCTTTCTGACCTACAAGAGGATATTGGTTTGGGGTTTAGGACTGACAAGGATATTGAAGCAATAAAAAACAAAGCATATAAGTACGAGACTGTAAAATTAAGTATCGGTGTGGATACTGTTTATAATGTTAGAGTCGGAGATGTTTGGTTAGGCGAGATTATATAGCAAACGAAAAGATTTGCCTCAGAGACAATGCTCTGAGGCTTTTTTGTGTAGAAGGGGGTGGGTGGCGATTAAACGACTACTTTCGTCTCTCATCCATGTAACTGATGTAATGCCTCTACGATTTTTTTTGCAAATATCTTGTGCGTACAATAATGCTTTAAAATTATAACCTATTTCTTTTAAGTGACGTACTAGGGAGAACCGTAAAATGGTTAGTTACCATCATTAAACGGTGTAATTAGCCTACCTTCGCTTTCTCACGTTTTTGTGAAATTAAAATAAAAATGCACTAATCGCAACACATTGCATAGTCGTCACGATAGATAGGGTGAGAAGGTTAAGAAGTGCATCGCAACTAATCGCATGCATATCACGACCACTCTTAGTGTAAGGACCAATTGGCTGTGCACACCAATCGAGTTCCTGTAACACCTTAAATTACTAACAAAATTTTGATTTTACAGGGAGAGATTTGTTGTGTTTGATACAGTTCGATTAAAAGCTGAGAGTATTATTATAGAGTCTATCGTTCTTGAATCACTTGAGGCAAAAGTAACTACGTATCTTGATAAAAATACAGGAGTCTTTACGGATGTCTATACCTTCGCTTTTAATAATATTCCATTTGTAAAATATAACTCCTCTACCTTAGTTCTTGAAATAGAATTATCTATTCCTAAATTCCTATTCGATGAAAATATAACCCTTCTAACAATGAAGGATATCGATGCTTTCTTTACATTACTATCCCATCAGTTACGCAATGTATTACGAGTTGATATTGACCGTAGCGAGTGGAAAGCTAAGAGGATTGATGTTTGTTGGAACTTTAATGTCGGAAATAAGGTTACGGATTATCTTTTTCAACTTTCTCTAATGAAATATCCGAGAAGAGATACGGTCACTTATAACCAAACAGAAACGGTCGTTTGGCAGAACAATAGCGGCAGAATCATGTTTTATGACAAGGAGAAAGAACGGCGAAGAAAAAATGCCCATTCTAATTTCATTGAGAGAGCGAAAGGTATCTTGAGAATGGAGGTCTCCCCCTCCGACCATGAAATTAGAGAATACTCAGTGGACAAGCGAGCAAATCGTTTACTGACTAAGGAGTTCTTCGTATTTGTAACAAGAAAAATCAGTCCGTACCTTGTGTTTAAGGGAACTCATGAATTATCAATCGAATGGCTTCAATCATTGAAGAGTGTTCAAGTAGCAGAGACGATTATTGGTTTTACTTCTCTTAGTAAAGCATTTGGCGATGCTACTCTGAAACAGATATATAGTCAGGGCACATTCAATAATCGTTTGAAATTGCTTGAGCAAAGTCCACAGACCACCGCACTAAATCCACTTGAAATTAGCTATTCGGCTATAAACTAATCTAGGAGGGGCTACAATGACAGCTATTAAAATCTATGCAGAAGAAGGTAAGTCCTTCTTAGAT
The DNA here is from genome assembly GCA_035645495.1 of Brevibacillus sp. Classification (GTDB taxonomy): domain Bacteria; phylum Bacillota; class Bacilli; order Brevibacillales; family Brevibacillaceae; genus Brevibacillus. Next base: position 20,351 of record DASQMM010000453.1, read on the forward strand.
TTGTTTCTGCCGTTGATTGATTCTGAAATCGAGAGGGTAATGGAGGAACTAAACGATTCAGAGTATAATGGAGATACTGACACCGAAGCATCTTGTGATAAAGGAGACGATTTATCATGAGATGTGCAGTATACATTCGTGTATCCACAGATAGAGATGAGCAAAAGACGAGTCTGGAGAATCAGCAATCTCTTTTCTACAAGTTCATCGAGGAAAAAGGTTGGGAAGTACACAGTTTCTATCAGGATGTTGACAGTGGAACTACTGACAAACGCCAGAACTTGCAAAGACTTATCGAAGACGCTAAACAACGCAAGTTTGATGTGATTCTTGCAAAGGAACTTTCTCGTTTGGCAAGGAACGGTAAACTTTCATACGAGATTAGGGACATAGCGGAGAGAAACAAAATCCACATCATCACTCTTGATAATGCTGTAAATACCCTTGAAGGCAACGGTAATATGTTCGGACTTTATGCTTGGATGTATGAGCAGGAGTCTCAACGAACCAGTGAACGAATTAAAGCATCATTTCGTACACAGGCACAGAGGGGCATTTTCAAGGGTTCGATTCCACCTTACGGGTACACCGTAGTTGATGGAAGGTTAGAAATTAAAGATGACGATACTCCAGATGTTGTAAGAAGGATTTACCGTCTTTACTTGGAAGGCACTGGCTTTGATGCGATAGCTAGAACTTTAACTAGAGACGGTTATTCTACTCCTGCTCAAGTTGCAGGAAAGGCAGATGCAGGCATTTACTGGCATGGTTCAACGATTAAGTTAATCCTGACTAACCCTCACTATACAGGGGATTTAGTCCTCTGTAGAGAGACAACTCGAAGTGTGACAAGTAAAGTTCGGGAAGAAGTCCCTAAGGATGCTCAAGTTATAGTACCCAATACTCACCTTCCCATTATCTCCCGAGAAGACTTTGAAGCTGTTCAGAAGCACATGCTTAGTAGGCAACAGAAACGTCCAAAGTGTAAGAAACATCTCTTCACCAATGTTGCTTACTGTACAGACTGTGGAAAAAGCCTATGGTATCTCAAAAATCGGAAGGGATACGTTTGTGGAACACATCTAAAGCATGGCAAAAATGCCTGTAGTCAACATTCGATTAAGGAAGAAGTCCTGAAATCTATAATCCTTGACGATATTAGAAAATTGGCTCAATCTTTAGATGAACAAGACGTATTTGGGCGGTTAGAAGCCAAAGTCACTTCTGTGAGAAAATACACCATAAAGCAGATGGAAGCTGTCGATAAGCAAATCCAGAAGTTAAGGAACGAGAAAAACGGATACATTAGGCTTCTTGCACAGCAGAGCATAACTGAGGAAGAGTACAGGGAGGTAGCAACTGGAGTAAATAATAAAATAGAGCAACTTCAAGAGAAGAAGTTGGGTTTGAGCACAGCAATTGAGATGAACGAAGTTACTGATGTAGTATCTCGGGCAAAGGATGAAATTCAACGGTTCATTGCCATGAAAGAACTGACACCCGAAATGCTCCACAGATTAGTTGAGAAAATAGAAGTTACAGCAGATGGAGTTCCGCAAATCTACTATAGGTTTGCTAATCCGTCTGCTTTTCCTTTATCTCAAATAAAGTTAAAACATTCAATTTTCAACTATTTGCATAAGCGAAGGGGGGGAAAGAAAGTTGCAAAATGAATTGGCTATTCCAATAAAACTTGATGTATGGCAAGACCCACAGGGAGATATAATACTTCATTCGTCTGGTAGAGATTGCTTTGTTTATTTTGGATGTTGGGATGACGAATCTAATCCATGTGACTACATAGCAAGAATTTCATTTAATGGATGTATAGCATCAAAGTACATTCATTCTCAATTTTTGAATTACAAAGTGGAAGAACACAACTTTCACTCGTACATTCTTAGTATTCAAAACTCTTCATGGGTAAAGCAAGTAGCTGAAAATGAGAAAAGAATTTACGGGGATAGAGCGATTGATTATTCTTTATATTTGCACTATGTTGTGCAGGGACATGATGTTTATGTAGAGATTATTGCTAAGGAGTTTACACTTACAAAGATTTATCGTCATGAAGCAGGAGATATAGTTAGGTTAATTGATGAAGCGTAACTAAAATATTTTTTTGTCTTATTTTTCAGTGACCAACACTCAAGTCATGTGGAGAGTGTGGCTTTCTTGATATATAAGGGTTTTGTGTAAAGGAACATAGGACTCGGGGACGAAAGTTATTTTTGTCCCCTCAATATCTCTTGGCTTGTCTTAGGGTTTCTATTCGGGTGATTATGCTCCGATTAATAGCTATACGAAATACCTCTCTCATATGGAGAGGATTTTTGATATTCGTTAGTTCCTCCACCGTCATATATAGAAGTTCAGTAGGTGTTAGAAAGGAATTGAAAAATGCCTGGAAAATACATACAGATGACTATTCACGCAAATAATTGGTCGGTAGGAATTTTAGGTTGTT
>DASQMM010000454.1:0-2467 GCA_035645495.1 Brevibacillus sp.
CAAGAAAGAGCAGAGCAACCTTTGTCTGGTTTGCTGCGGCTTTGTTTAACGCGTGTTGGAGCCGATCGGTGAGTAATCGGCGATTGGGCAGGCCTGTCAAGGTATCGTGGTAAGCCATGAAATGAAGCTGTTCTTCATAGATCTTTTGCTGGGTAATATCGTTGCAGACTCCATCAAGACGGACGAGCTGATTGCATTCATCCAAAATCGGGATGGTGTAGTCGGAAAGCCATTTGCATTTCCCGTTCTTGTCCACAATGCGATAGTCATGCTTCAGTGCTTTTCCTTCCAAAAGAAGCGGTTGTCGAGCCTCCACCTGTTTTCTGTCCAGCGGATGAATGACTTTTCTCCAGAGAGAGGGGTCCTCTGCAAATTCCTGTTGGGAATAGCCGTAAATTTTCTCACAGGCAGGCGAAATATGCAGCAACGAATTTGCTCGCATATCCATCGACCACAGACAAACATCAATACTGTCGAAAATATGCTGCAGTTGATTGCGGGATTGGATGAGTTCATTTTGTATCGCATGCAAATCGCCTAAATTTCTCGCAATTCCCACAATTCCTTTGGTGGAGCCGTTCATGACGATTGGTACTGCAGTCACATAAAGTTCTACGTTTTCCCCATTTTTTTGCGTAATGGTTGTTACAAATTTCTCCACATTTCCATTCAAGGCACTGACAAAATGCTGAACAACCCGATCCCTGTCTTCTTCCTTTATGAAGGGAAGAAAAGTCATCTGATGCAATTCCGCTCTTGTATAACCAGTTAATTGGAGCGTTGACTCATTTGTAAAGAAAAAGTAGCCTTCGGAATCAATGGCATAACCTGCGTCCGGGTTGTTTTCGAAGAGCGTTTTGTAGATTTCGAGCTGCAATCGTTGGGGTACCTTGTTCGGCATGGAAATCACCTTCACTCAAGATGTTATTCGTGCAAGTGGAAAAATGGGTACTTGGATCTAATTTTATATACCCGACCTTCGAGGGAAATAAACGCTAGGTTTTGAGTATTCCATTCTTAAAAATATTTCTTGGAAGTTGTTGCACTTTACTATAATATTTACCTCGAACTATTTTCCGGTAAAAACATACATAAAATACAATTCAGAAGAGGTAGGGGAGAAAAAATGTTTTCAGCTTGGTTTCGCAACATGAAGATCAGGACCAAAATCATAGTGATGGTTGCGATTTCGACAATAGCTCTGTTATTTGTCGGAGTCACAGGCTTTTTGAATATTTTGGCCCTTAAGCAAGCAAGCGCAACGGTGATTAATGAAGGGGTCGTCCCCATGGACACCATTCACGAACTGGAAAGCCATCATCGGGCTATTGAAGGATATGTCCTAGAACTGAATTTGACGATGAATGAGCAGAAAAACAAAGAATTGCTTGCCAACATTTATGATACAAGGGAATCAGCAAACCAACTTCTTGCACAACTGCAAGGCATGAATCTTTCTCCCGAGGAAGTAGAGGTGCTCGCCAAATACAACGAAGTCCTGATCGAATATCGGGATACGCAGAACCATATCATCGAATTGGCGAAAGAAAATCGGAATACGGAGGCGTATTCGATCTATTCCAAAACAGGAACGATGCTGAAAGAGGAATTGATGGGGCATCTCAATCAATTGAAAGAGCACATTACCCAAAGTGCGCAAAACATTTATCAAGATAATGAAGCCAAAGCTGATCAAGCAATTCTAATTGTCCTCGTGTGTATCGCCGTTGCAGTCATCCTCTTGTTGGCCTGTGGAATCGCGATTGTCCGAATGATTACGAAACCGATCAAGCATATGCAAGAGATGATGGTTCTGGTAAAAAATGGGGATCTGACTGTCCAGGCGGATTACCAGTCAAAAGATGAGATCGGTCTGGTCATGAAGGATTTCAACGACACGATCACGGGATTGAATACCTTGATTGCCAGTGTGCAAACGAGTGTAGCCCAGATTTCATCAAGCTCGGAGGAACTCTCCAAAAGTGCTCAACAAACCGTCCAGGCTACGAACCGGGTAGCTGCATCCGTCTCTGAGATCTCCACTGGAGCTGAAACACAGCAAAAGGGAATGGAAGAAGTATCCAACGCAATGGAAGAGGTAACCATTGGAGTTCAGCGGATCGCCGAATCTTCCTCAACGCTTTCCCAATTTTCTACGGATACCCTGAATCAGGCGGAAAAGGGACAAAAGGTCATCGCGCAGACGTTGGACCAATTCCAAACCATTTATCAGAATACGGAAGAATCTGCTGCAGTCATTCATCAGTTGAGCAAACGTTCCCAAGAGATCGGACGCATTGTCGAAGTCATCTCGGATATCACCGGCCAAACAAATCTGCTGGCACTAAATGCCGCTATCGAAGCTTCGCGCGCAGGGGAACATGGCAGAGGCTTTGCGGTCGTAGCGGATGAGGTAAGGAAGCTGGCGGAGGAATCCAAGAATTCAGCCGACCAAATCTCCAAAATC
>DASQMM010000455.1:0-4618 GCA_035645495.1 Brevibacillus sp.
AATTTTGATCCTTCTGAGGCAAAAGAAATTCACGACTTTTCTGAATCCGTGGCGCTTACCTTTCAACCGGATGCTACCTATATGGGCTGCCTTCGCGTCCAGCTCTATCAATTGGACCGTGGGCGCAGTCTCTCCCTGTTGAACAACTCGCTGCAAATCATGATGGAAAACGGAACCGAAGAAAAAATCCTGCTCCACTCTCTTGACGAGATGGAGGCCGTAGTAGCGGAGGAATTCGGCTTGCCGCGTCTGCCTGTACGGGAGGCAATCGCCATTTTGCTGAAAAAGGGGATCGACGTGTTTGCCCCTGAGGATTGAGTCATCCCGGTGAATCACCTCCCCGGGACATTTGCCATATGTTGTAGAGTTACCATTTCCTTAAAGGAGAGGAACCGATGGCAAAGTCCTCCTACACCCATTCCTCCTACTACTACGGAATGCCGGACATGTACATGCAGATGGGATATTTCCCTTTCCCCACCCAGCCTGCACCCGAAGCTGTCACGGGCAACGTGCTGGTTCCTTATGCCATGTCGATGTCCATGCAGTGCCGATACTATCTGGGGCAGACGGAGAAGATCGACATCAGCGGCGGCACGCAGGGCTATGCTGCATTGGTCAATCCCGTCCGCTCCACGATGCAGCTTTATATCAATGATTGGTATGTTAGCAACTTCACGGATCAGCCAGTGGAAATGCAAGTGTGGTTCGGACAGGCGCGTGCCGTGACTGGGGCCAAAACCTCCTCCCAGATTGCGTCCGGCTATGTGCAGCCCTCCCCCTGTCCCTCCTCGCAAGGGCAAATCCTCTACTCTTCCGGCGGTACCTTCCCGCCGGCTGACGGCGTGATCGCCTCCACCCGCATTCTTCCTCCGATGACCACCGTCCACGCAGAGAAAAGCGGCCACTGGATTCTTGCTCCCGGCACAGCATTGATGTTCCAATTTCCTCAGGCTGAGCGGGAAGGAGGACAGGTCCTGTCTGCGATCGGCTGGTGGGAGCAGCCTTTGTTTCGGTGAATGCGGAAGCCCCCTCGAAAACGCAAAAAAACGGAGTGCCCTGGCACTCCGCTGCTTTCATTTATAAAAATAGATTCCCACGTTGAAAAGCCAATTCTCCCGTGTTACAATGGAAATTGGTCTTTAGATTTGTTTCCCTATTTTCATGTATGTCTTTCCACTATCTATCTTAGCACAGAATCATTTGGTTGTCAACAAAACAAGCGGAACCAAAATAATGGTAAAGGAGCGGTTCGATGAGCGTAACTGACCAAGACTGGCGTGAGGAAGCACAGCGCGTTGAGCAGGTCGTGGAAGTGATCCAAAAGCGAATCCATGATTTGACGGAGCAGGTAAGTGATGTCACGACGGACATCGTCAGTATCCGCAAGCATTTTTGGGATGATGTGACCGTCAACTTCGAGGATGCGATAGAAGCTGTCGAGACGTATGCCAGCATCAAGCAGCAAGCAGAAGTCCTCTCCGAGCGGGAACGTGCTCATCGGCATGCCGTGAAGCAATTGAAAACCTTGAGACGACTGGAGCAAAACCCATACTTTGGCCGCATCGATTTTCAAGAAGAGGGTGAAAGGCAAGCAGAACCTGTGTACCTGGGGATTGCCTCTCTGCTGGACGAACAGGATGAAGCCTTTCTCATCTACGATTGGCGAGCCCCCATCTCCAGTCTCTATTACGACTATACGCCGGGCCCAGCCAGCTACGATACACCGGCAGGGCGCGTGGACGGAGAAATCACCTGCAAGCGTCAATACAAAATCCGCGACGGCCGTCTGCTCCATCTATTCGATACAGGGGTAACGATCGGGGATGAACTGCTTCAAGAAGTATTGGGCAAACAGGCCGACACACAAATGAAAAGCATCGTCGCGACGATCCAGAAGGACCAGAATCGCATCATCCGCAACGAAAAAAGCAGGCTGGTCGTAGTTTCCGGTGCTGCAGGAAGCGGAAAAACCTCTGCCGCCATGCAGCGCATCGCTTATCTGCTTTATCGGTATCGCAAAACGCTGCAAGCGGAGCAGGTGGTCTTGTTCTCCCCCAACTCTCTATTTAACAGCTACGTCTCCACTGTCCTCCCTGAGCTGGGCGAGGAGAACATGCAGCAAACCACGTTCCAGGAATATGCGGAGCATCGGCTTGGCTCCCTCTTTGACCTGGAGCATCCGTTGGAACAGATGGAGTACGTCCTGCGAGCGATGGAGGAGCCGGGATACGAGACGAGACTGGATGCAATCCGCTGGAAGTCATCGGCTGCGTTTTTGCACGTCATTGACCAATACGCAGAACGCCTCAAGCAGTCCGGCCTGATTTTTCGCGACATCGCTTTCCAAGATCGCAAGCTGATTGACGCCCGGCAGATTCATGAGTTTTTCTATTCCTTGAATACCTCTCTGCCGATTCCCAACCGGATGGTTCTCGTCGCCAGATGGCTGCTCGCCGAATTGAAAAAGCGCGAGCGGTTCGAGTGCAGAAAGCCCTGGGTGGATGACGAGCTGGAACTGCTGGACAAGGAAGAATTCGCCAAGGCGTATCAGCAACTTCGGCGCAAAAATCAGTTTCACGAAGAATCATTTGATGACTTTGACCGGGAGCGCGACCTGTTGGCTGCCAAGCTGGTCAAACGGGCTTTCAAACCGTTGCGCTTGATGGTCCGCGAGCTGGGTTTTATCGATACACCTGGGATCTATCGTCAGTTGTTCAGTCAGGCTGAACAAATCGAGATCCTCTTGCCGGATGAGGAACAGAGCGTTAACTGGCCTGCTATCTGTGAGCAGACTCTGCTTCGCCTGGAGCAAAATCAGCTATCCTATGAGGATACGCCCGCTTTTCTCTACCTGCAGGAGCGGCTGGAAGGCTTTCAGACCAACAACCTCGTCCGCCATGTCTTTATCGACGAGGCGCAGGACTACTCTCCCTTTCAATTCGCACTCATCCAGCGCCTGTTCCCCCGTGCCAAAATGACGGTGCTGGGCGACTGGAATCAAGCCATTTATGCGCACGCGTTTGACCGGGACAGCTTTGAGGCAGTCGCTTCCCTGTACGAGCCCGCAGAGACGGAGACCTTCTTGTTGACCAAAAGCTACCGTTCGACGCGTCCCATCGTGGAGTTTACGCGACAGTTGATTCCTGGGGGTGAGCGGATCGAGCCGTTCAATCGGGACGGGCTGAAGCCAAGCGTCACTCGTGTGCAGGATGAAGCAGCTCGCAAGGACTGGATCTGCTCCCGGGTCCACACTCTGCAGGAAAACGGACACCAGACGATTGCCATCATTACCAAAACAGCAGCCGAAGCCAAAGTCGCCTACGATCAGCTTCGCGATTCGCTTACGCTTCGTCTGATCGGCAGCGGTACGATTACATTCGAGAGCGGGATTCTGGTCATCCCCGCCTACCTGGCCAAAGGCGTGGAATTCGATGCCGTGATTCTCTATGATGCTTCGCGCGAGAGCTACGGTCATGAGAGGGAGCGAAAGCTGTTTTATACAGCCTGCACTCGTGCTATGCATGAATTGCATCTGCTCTATTCGGGGGAAGTCAGTCCGTTTTTGGCAGGGGTTCTGCCCGATGCATGTGAGTGGATTAGGTAATTTTTTCTGGTGGGTGGTCTCCTAGCTTTGGTGGCGGGGGAGGAAAAAGGAGAAACGCTCCAGGCGGGTTGGGATCTTTGCTGGGGGTCATTCCTGTACGTCTCCATTCCAAAGGCGGAACCGCGGCCAAAAGCAGCCGTCTCCCGGAAGGGATACAGGGTTGGCCGCTGAATGCGTGTTCCGCCTTTTCCACTCCGACTTAGTCAAGATCCCAAATGCCTTGCGCTTATTCTCCTTTTTCCTCGACCCAGCTTTGATAAGTCCCCCGCTATCCTCTTGCGGGCTTCTCTAGGTGTTATAAATTTAAAAGGGAGTCTGGTGCCTTCACAGCGCCAGACTCCCTTTTTTGTTGCCCTTCGCATGGCATCAACTCGACTTTTTCATCACGGCGAATGGCTGTGTCTGCCGCTTCACATAAATCTGCCTTCCCAGCCAGTAGAAGAGCAGGCTGAATACCGCCAAAAACGCCATGAACGAAAACATGACCGGGCCACCGTAACCGAACAGGATCATACCTCCCACCCAAGGTCCCAAAAAGCTTCCCAGCTCGCTGATGCTCTGCGCGCCGTAATATGTGCCGCGCATTTGGGCAGGGGTGATCTGGTCGATCTGCGCGTATTCGGCTGGGACGATCAGGATCTCCCCAAGTGTAAAGACGACCATCGCCGCCACAAACCAGCTCCACTCGGCAGAGGCAGCGAATCCGATCTCCCCAATAGCCATCAGCAAGGCTCCGGCCACAATCCGTGAGAACAGCGAGTAGCGCTCGACCAGACGAGTCAGCGGAATTTGCAAGAGTACGACAGTCAGGCCATTGGCACTCATCATAACTCCGAACAAGGCTACTCCTTCTGCGAAGTTGCCACTCAGATACTGGGACAGTGTAACAGACATCTGACCGTGAACCGTGACCAGTAGAATTCCGCCGATGACGAAGGAAAGCAGTGCCGCATCGCGAATCAATACCTCCCCCATTTGCCGAAGACTGGGCTTTTCTTCGGTGTCGTCTGT
>DASQMM010000456.1:0-2555 GCA_035645495.1 Brevibacillus sp.
AATGATTTGCGCCAGCATGGAACGAATGGCCGGATCGTCATCAACAATGAAAAAACGCATCATCCATCACCCTTTTTGAACGAGACTGACGTGGGGCAGGCGGATCGTAAACACAGTGGCGAAATGTTGTGCCTGCTCTGAAATCTCGATTTGTCCATTCAAATTGTTCACGACTTCCTTTACATAGCAAAGGCCGATTCCTGTAGAGGGCTTCCCCGACACATCGTACTTGGTCGTATATCCCGGCATGAATAGCAGCTCTTTTTCCTTGATCGAAATTCCGGGACCATCATCGGCTACGGAAAACTGGATCCATTCTAGTGTCTCATCCACAGTAGCCACAAGGGAGACCATGCCTTTGTGCTCAATCGCCTCCACCGCATTGGCGACGAGGTTGTTGACCAACGACAGCGTTGTGTAGATGTGGCATGCCAGATAGGGGATGTCCACATTCACCTCAAAACGGATCTCTTTCCCCAGCATTCGCGCGTATTTTTCCTGTCCCCGCACGATAATCGAGATCAATTCGCCAAGCGGCATATAATCCCGCTCGTTCTCATCAGAAATCAGCTTGGACAGCCCCGCATAGATTCGTTGGTTATCCTTTTTCACCTCGTGCACCTGACCTGCGATCATCAGCATCTGACGGGCGAAGCGATCTCTCTGCGGCTCCCCCGGAAGATCTTTCATATCGCGATACAGCTCATAGCAGTTACGCGTGATGTCTTCTACCTGCTGCAAGGTCTTTTTTAAATGAATCGATTCTTCGTACAGATTGGAAATCAGCATGAGCATCCGTTCATTGCGATGCCGCTGCTCCTCCTTGGTCCAGATCGCCTGTCGCAGTTTGATCATGTTAAAAAAACTCAGAACAAAGAAGCATCGAATCAGGGCGATCACAGCAATCGGTCCGATGACAGATAACTGGACTACAGACATGAGCGAGGGTGCGCGAAAAGAGAGTTCGACCAGATTGGCGAGAATTTCTGCCAATGTGCCAAGCAAGCCTACCCATAGGGGGCGATGATGCAAGTGATTGACACGGAAGAGAGAAAACAAGCCTGCAAACGCTGCATAGAAAAAGAAGGCAGGCATATGCTGATGAAGGGATGCACTCCACAAAAAATCTTCCTGATTGATCCCATCCAGGAAAACCCGAAACAGAACCACTACGGCCCCTGTCAAACATCCAGCGAGCAAGGATGGCCGCAGCCACAACATAAAAAAGAAAAAGGCCGTGGTGCCAAAGCTGACTCGAAAATCATCCTGAAACGGATGAAATTTCAGCTCTCCTGCGATTGGCACAGCAATCAGCATGATGAACAAAATGAAGAAGCTTTCTCTGTAGAGCATGTACAATTTCATCCGTTCCTTCTACTAGGATCTTATCTATTTTACTATATTTTTTTATAGATTTTTGTAGTTTTTTATAGGCAGATACATACAATAATCGATGAACGTGTGTTCAATGAATGATATAGACAGGGGGAATTCACTTGAAAAAACGCAGTATGCTTCTCTCATTAACGTTACTCCTTACTGTTTCCTTGGTCACTGCCTGTGGCGGCGGCAATGCCGGTGGTAATACTGGCGGTAATGCTGGCGGCGACACTACTGGCGGCAGCGCCAACGATCCTAGCCAACTGATCGTCGCAACTGGCGGTACTGGTGGAACCTACTACCCATTGGGTGGCGGTATGGCTGACCACATCACAAAAAATGCAGGCGTAACCGCAACGGCTCAATCGACCGGAGCTTCTGCTGAGAACGTTCGCCTTCTGCGCGACAAGCAAGCAGACATCGCCTTTATTCAAAACGACATCGCGGAATATGCTGCAAACGGAACCGCCATGTTTGAGCAAGATGGCAAAATCGATGCCTTCCAAGCATTGGGCTCTCTCTATGACGAAACCATTCAGATCGTAGTAGCAGCTGACAGCAACATCAACAGTGTAGCGGATCTGAAAGGCAAACGCGTCTCCGTCGGTTCTCCAGGAAGCGGTACAGAAATGAACGCTCAGCAAATCCTGGAAGCATATGGCCTGAAATTTGAAGACACGCAATTGCAACGCCTCTCTTTTGCTGACTCTGCAAAAGCGATCCAAGAGGGCAAATTGGATGCAGCCTTCCAAACAGCTGGCACACCAACTGCTGCGATCACTGAGCTGGCAGCGACTACAGGCGTGAAAATCATTCCAATCGATGCGGATAAAATTGACGCGATCATCGCGAAATATCCTTTCTATGTAAAAACAGTCATTCCAGGCAACACTTATAGCACAGTTCCAAATGAAACTGCTACTGTCTCTGTAAAATCCATGCTGGTCATCCGCGCTGATCTGAGCGAAGATCTGGTGTACAAAGTAACCAAAGCCATCTACGAAAACACAGACAAACTCGGTCACGCAAAAGCAAAAGAGATCAAGCTGGAAAATGCGCTTGCAGGTGTAAGCATTCCTGTGCACCCTGGCGCGAAGAAATACTTTGATGAAAAAGGCGTGAAATAAAGACTTCATGATTGCCCAAAAGCGAGAAGGAAGTCGGAAAAGGCGGAC
>DASQMM010000457.1:0-7434 GCA_035645495.1 Brevibacillus sp.
TTCGTGCGTTCATGGAAAAACGCGCTCCCCGTTTTACAGGGAGATAGGCGCGAAGAGGAGGTTCGGACGAGTGAACACAAAAACAGTAGGCGTCATCGGTGCCGGAACGATGGGGGCAGGAATTGCCCTCGTCTGCGCCAGAAAAGGCCACGCGGTCAAGCTCCTGGATGCCAATCAGGCTGTCCTGGATAAGGCTCTTGGCTACTTGCAGTCGACCTTGTCCCGAGATGTAGAGAAGGGCAAGATCAACGAGGAACAAAAGACGGATACACTGGAGCGGGTCCACCTCGTCTCCGACATGGAACAGTTGGCTGTATGTGAGATAGTGATTGAAGCCGTGCCTGAGCGGCTTGATTTGAAGAAAAGCATTTTTGCCGAGCTGTCGCGGATTTGCAAAAGCAACGCGTTGCTCTTGACCAATACATCATCGATTTCGATCACGGAAATTGCCGGAGGACTTCCGCATCCCGAGCGCATTCTCGGTTTTCACTTTTTCAACCCGGCTCCGGTCATGCCATTGGTCGAAGTCATCCAAGGGAAGAAAACGAGCGAAGAAAACATGCAGACCGCGTATCGTTTTGCCGAAGAGCTGGGCAAAGTGCCCGTCCGGGTGACAGACACGCCGGGCTTTATCGTCAATCGCATCGCGCGTCCTTACTATAATGAAGCTTTGCGCATTTTGGGCGACCACGTCGCGAATACCGAGCAGATCGACCGCATCATGAAAGAGGCTGGCGGCTTCAAGATGGGCCCGTTCGAGCTGCAGGACATGATCGGCATCGACATCAATTTTGCCACCACTCAATCGGTGTACAACGACTTCTTCCAGGAAGGCAGATTCAAGCCCAGCCGGATTCAACAACGCATGGTTCAGGCCGGCAGTCTGGGCAGAAAGACGGGGGAAGGCTTTTATGACTACAACAAATAAGCAAACCGTCATCTTGGCGGGGGACAGTCCGCTTCACGCAGCGTTTTCTGCTTTACTTACGGAGCAGGGCCATCAGGTGATGTCCTTGGAGGACGCTGTACAGACTCCTGAAGCCGTTACCCTTGCTTTGGAAGTGAATAATTTCGATTTGACGAAAAAGCGGGAGCAGCTTGCCGAACTGGACCGCTTGCTCCCTGCTCATGTCCCGATCCTGACTACCTCCCTGGCGATCACGGCGACAGAGGCGGCATCCTGGACGGAGCATCCCGAGCGAATCTGCGGTTTTGGCACGCTCGTTCCACTTGCGGAAAGGAAGCTGATCGAGATCGCTCCGGCTCTGCAAACAGAAGAGGAGACGATTCGCAATACACAAGCCTTCTTCCAGTCGCTGGGCAAGGAGACGGAGCTGGTCGAGGATGAGGTGGGACTGGTTTTTCCTCGCATTCTCACACTGATCATCAACGAAGCAGCCTTTACCCTGATGGAAAAGGCGGCGACACCGCAGGATATCGATACTGCGATGAAAAAGGGGACCAATTATCCGTATGGGCCGCTGGAATGGGCTGATCAGATCGGATTGGATGAGATTTATGCGATTTCCCGCGGCTTGTCGCACGATCTGGCCGAAGAGCGGTATCGCACAGCACCGCTGTTGCGCAAGCTGGTGCTCGCCAAGCGTTATGGCACTCGCAGCGGGCAAGGCTTTTACCGCTATGAAAAAGAGGAGGTGTGAAGCTGGATGCAGACACTAACACGTTCGGAGGTTTATGTGACCGCAGCCGTTCGCACCCCCATCGGAAAATTGGGCGGCAGCTTGAAACATACACCGATCGATGATTTGACTGCAATTGTACTAAACGGAGCATTGAAGCAAGCAGGACAGTCTGGTGAGGCCGTGGACGGGGTGATCATGGGGAATGTCATTTCCGCAGGGCCGTTTATCAACATCGCCCGGGTTGGTCTTCTGAAAGCCGGATTGCCGGAAACCGTCCCGGGCCTCACGGTCAACCGCGTCTGCGCATCGGGGCTGGAAGCGATCAATCTGGCCGCCCAGTCCATCCAGGCTGGACACAGCAGTGTCATGCTGGCGGGCGGAGTGGAAAACCTGACACGCTCTCCCTACATCATGGAAAAATTCGAGCAACCTTATCAGCGCGGGACGCAGACGCTGATGGAATCCTTCGGTGGACCGCGTTCGGCTCCCGTCTCTTTGTACGGAGAGCTGACCATGGGCGATACGGCAGAGAATGTAGCGGAGCAGTTCGGAATCACCCGCGAGGACCAGGATCTGTTTGCATTGGAAAGCCAACGCCGCGCCATCGCTGCCATCGAAGCGGGACGTTTTCGTGAAGAGATCATCCCCGTTGAGCTGGTCGATAAAAAAGGAAATGTCACGGTGTTTGACACGGATGAATTCCCACGCCGCGATTCCAGTCTGGAGTCATTGGCGAAGCTGCGCCCGGCATTTCGCAAAAACGGGAGCGTTACAGCGGGCAACTCATCCGGTATCAACGACGGTGCTGCCGCTGTCCTGCTGATGAATGAAGCAAGTCTGAAGGAAAGCGGGCTATCACCGCTGGGACGAATCGTTCACTTCGCCACCGCCGGCGTGGACCCACGCATCATGGGGATCGGTCCGGTAGCAGCCATTCGCAAGCTGATGGCGGAAGTGGACATGACGGTCGAGCAGATCGATTTGTTTGAATTGAATGAGGCCTTTGCATCCCAGTCGCTAGCCTGCATGCGCGAGTTGGGACTGCCGTCTGAAAAGACCAATGTCAATGGCGGCGCGATCGCGCTGGGACATCCGTTGGGCTGCAGCGGCGCCAGACTCCTGGGGACGATTTTGTACGAACTGCGCCGCCGCAAGCAGCGCTATGGCGTCGTCTCCTTGTGCATCGGCGGAGGACAGGGCTTGGCTACGCTCGTAGAAGCGCTGTAAGAAAAAGAGGCAGGCTGCCTGTACAGACTGCGGGATGGAGGAATAGGAGATGAACACACCTGTCATTATCGATGCTGTGCGGACTCCGATTGGACGAATCGGCGGCGCGTTGAAAGAAGTACGCCCGGATGATCTGGGGGCGTTGGTCATCCAAAAGCTTCTGCAGCGAAATCCGATCGATCCGAAGCGAATCGATGACGTGATTATGGGCTGTGCCAATCAAGCGGGGGAGGATAATCGCAATGTAGCGCGGATGTCCCTGCTGCTTGCCGGTCTCCCGGTAGAGGTGCCAGGCGTTACCGTCAATCGGCTGTGCGGCTCTGGTCTGGAAGCTGTCAATCAAAGTGCCCATGCAATCAAGGCAGGCGCAGGCCAGGTCTATATCGCTGGCGGGACTGAGAGCATGACGCGCGCGCCGCTGGTGATGATGAAGCCCGGCACAGCGTTTCAGCGCGGCAACCAGCAGTTGGTGGACACGACCCTGGGCTGGCGGCTGGTGAATGAAAAAATGGTGGAGATGTACCCGCCGATCAGCTTGGGCGAGACAGCGGAGAGGGTAGCGGAGCAGTACCAGATCAGCCGCGAGGACCAGGATGCCTTCGCATTGCGCAGTCAGCAGAACTACGCCCGGGCACTGGCAGAAGGAAAATGGGAAGCGGAAATCGTACCGGTGGAGCTACGTGGGCGTAAAGGCGAGGTAACGCTCTTTTCGCAAGACGAGCATGCCCGTCCGGAGACGACTCTGGAGCAATTGCAGAAGCTGAAGCCGGCATTTCAGAAGGACGGAACCGTGACAGCGGGCAATTCCAGCGGTCTGAACGATGGTGCAAGCGCCTTGCTGATCATGGAGGAAAAGACCGCACTGGAGCTGGGCTTACGACCACGAGCTCGCATTATTGCTTCCGCCGTAGCAGGGGTCGATCCTTCTGTGATGGGGATCGGACCTGTCCCGGCGACACGCAAGGCGTTGAAGCAGGCTGGTCTGTCCGTGGAGCAGATTGATCTCTTTGAGTTCAACGAGGCGTTCGCGGCACAGGCGGTAGCCAGCGTGCGCGAGCTTGGCGTTGATGAGAACCGGGTCAACGTAAATGGCGGAGCCATTGCGTTGGGTCATCCCCTTGGGTGCAGCGGGGCTCGGATCATGACCACCCTGCTCTACGAGATGGAGCGGCGTGAAGCCCGCTATGGCTTGGCGGCCATGTGCATTGGCGTTGGCCAGGGCATCGCGACGATTATCGAACGAGTATAGCCGTTACGAGGAGGCGAATCTCATGAACAGCGGACTGCAGCCAGGGACGACAGCAGAAATCACCGTGAAGGTCACTTCGGATATGTTTCCTGCCTTCGATGGTCAGGTCGTCCATCCCGTCATGTCGACAGTCAGTATGATTTATTACATGGAAATGGCTGGACGCCACGTCATTTTGCCCTATCTGGAGGAGCATGAGGAAGGCTGCGGGCTCGCTGTTGACATCAAGCATGTCGGGCCTGCGGTCGAAGGGCAGGAGGTTACGTTTCGGGCCGTCTGTGTGGAAGTGACGGAAAAACGAGTGGTGTGCGAGGTGACAGCGGACACCACCCGCAACCGGGTAGGGGTGGGAACCTTTACCCAGGCGATTTTCAACAAGCACGACATGAGTCGCAGATTTCAAGCCATTCAAGAGGAAGCAGACATGAAATAAGAATTTTCGACAGAATAAATTGACTATTGTGAAATGGTCTAATATAATAACGTTATAAAAACGTAATACATTTTAACGTCATATGAAGTCGAGCCATTCACGTACTCGTAGAGATTATGGTACAATTTCACAGCGACGAGGTATGAATTGATCTACGGGGTGAATAGAGTGAAGCCACAATCGATGTTGTTCACGATTTACGGGGAATATGTCCGCCACTACGGCAGTGAGATCTGGATTGGCAGCTTGACCAAGCTGATGGGCGAGTTCGGATTGTCCGAGCCAGCCGTCCGCGCAGCCATCTCCCGGATGCTTCGCCAAGGCTGGCTGGAGTCGCGAAAAGTAGGAAATCGCAGTTATTATTCCGTATCAGGGCGCGGCAAGAAGCGCTTGGAAGAGGCTGCTGAGCGGATCTACAAGGTCGATACAGGTGTATGGGACGGCAAATGGTGCATTGTCAGCTACAACATTCCAGAGGAACGCCGCGCTTTGCGGGACCAATTGCGCAAGGAGCTGGGCTGGATGGGATTCGGGATGCTGACAACCAGTACCTGGATCAGCCCCAACCCGTTGGGAGATCGCGTCAAAGAGCTTACAGAGGCATACGAGATCAAAGACCATGTGGAGATTTTCACAGCCGAGCACCAGGGCTGGAGCGATTCCAAGCTGCTTGTGCGCAAATGCTGGAATATCGATGAGATCAATGAAAAGTACAAGGAATTCATCGATACCTATCGCCAGGAGTACGAAGAGTTGGCTGACAAGATCCGCCATAACCAGGAGGTCGCCGACAGCCACTGCTTTGTACAAAAAACAAATCTTGTCCACCAGTATCGCAAGTTTTTGTTCATCGATCCCGATTTGCCGCAAGAATTGCTGCCGGAGCTGTGGCTGGGCAAAGAAGCGGATCAGTTGTTTCAAAACTACTACGAACTTTTAAATCCAGGGGCTATTCGATTTTTCGAAAACGTGTATGAGGCAGCGCCATCCAGATAGGAGGCGGGCACGCACAGATGGGCCCTAGCATGTCTAGGGCTTGTCTACATGCCGGCACAACTCCCATTTTTTTAAATGTAAGCGTTTCATATGGGAAAAAGATCAAAAGAGCAAGAGATCAAGAGGGGGTTTGGCGCATACATGACAGAATTGTTGCAGTACGTGGCAAATGGTCTGGTTAGCGGCGGAATTTACGCCATTGTCGCCGTCGGATTCATCACCATCTACAACGTAAGCAAGGTGATCAATCTGGCGCAGGGAGAATTTCTGATGCTGGGCGGGATGGTGACGGTCGCGATGATCGGAATGAACGTTCCGTATGCGGCAGCGGTATTGCTGGCCATCCTTGTGGTTACGCTGATTGGCGTGATGATGCAGAAGTATGTGATTGCTTACGTGAAAAAAGCTAATCCAATAAGTTTGATAATTCTGACAATAGGTATTTCCACGTTGATTCGCGGGGTCGCCAGTTTGATCTGGGGCAAGGACGCTTTTGCGTTGGAGCCTATTACAAGCAATGAACCAATCACCCTAGCAGGTGTGAATATCGCGCAGCAAAGCGTCTGGATTTTGGCTTCTGTTCTCGTCATCCTGATTTTCCTGTGGTACCTGATGGAGAAAACCATTCTCGGCAAAAAAATCAACGCCTGTTCCATTAATCCGATGGCCGCTCGCTTGATGGGAATCAGTCCAGCCAAAATGAGCATGCTGGCTTTTGGGATCAGCGGAGCGACAGGAGCGATCGCTGGCATCGTGATTGCACCACTCAGTGTCACCTCCTACGACATCGGGGTGCTTCTCGGAATCAAAGGCTTCTCCGCCGCCATCCTCGGGGGACTGGGAAATCCATTGGGAGCTGCCGTAGCTGCCTTTTTGCTCGGGATCGTCGAATCGCTGGGAGCGGGCTACATCAGCTCCGGCATGAAGGACGCAATCGCCTTTCTCGTCTTGATCGGTGTATTGCTGATTAAGCCATCCGGCATTTTTGGAGAGCGCAGCGTAGGGAAAGGAGGGCTATAATGAAGCAGTTTATCCAGAAATGGGGAAAAAGCTTTGGCATTTATCTCGTCTTCATGATTCTCTTTCCATTCGTGATGCCGGATGAGTATTACCGCTCCGTAGGCATCATCATCGGACTTCATGCGATCGTCACGATTGGACTTTGCCTGGTGATGGGGTTGGCAGGACAAATCTCACTGGGACAGGCAGCTTTTTGGGGGATCGGGGCGTATACCTCGGCTGTACTGACCACCAAATACGGACTGCCTCCGCTCGTCGGGCTGGTGGCTGCGGCAATCGTGCCAGGACTCTTCGCCTTCATTCTCGGGCGGGCCATCGCCGGGCTGCAGGGGTATTACCTCGCGATGGCTACCTTGGCCTTCGGCTATATCGTGCAGATTGGCATTACGGAATGGGAGCCGGTCACAGGCGGCGCAAGCGGGATGATCAGCATTCCCCGGGTTCCCTTTTTCGGGGACAGCGAGCTGTCCATGTACTACCTGATCTGGGCTGTCGTCAGCTGCGTCTTGCTGTTCTCCCTCAATGTGCTGAACTCCAGGGTCGGCCGCGCTTTTCGTGCCATTCACAAGAGCGAGATCGCCGCAACCTCGATGGGGATCGATGTGCGCCGCTTCAAGCTGAATGCCTTCGTCGTCAGCGGCATGTTTGCGGGTATTTCCGGCGGATTGTACGCGCACTACATGGGGATTCTCGATCCGCAGCCGTTTGGACTGCATGAGTCGATCAAGTTTCTCACGATGGTTGTCGTCGGAGGTATGACAAGTATCTGGGGAGCCTTGATTGGTACCTTGCTGATCAGCTTCATCAGTGAAGGATTAATCGTGATGAGCGAATTTGTTCCTGGCTTGCAGGGGGACATCGACACC
>DASQMM010000458.1:0-2141 GCA_035645495.1 Brevibacillus sp.
AAAGGCATACATGTACTTGGAAGATATTCGGAACTGATTTTCTATCTTACACTCTGGATGCCGGTTGTGTTGACGACCACGCTGAACGACGCCCATTGGCTGAATTTGCTTCCTGTCGTAAAAGAGGGGTGGGGCCCCATCTTCTCGGGAGCTAG
The DNA here is from genome assembly GCA_035645495.1 of Brevibacillus sp. Taxonomy (GTDB): domain Bacteria; phylum Bacillota; class Bacilli; order Brevibacillales; family Brevibacillaceae; genus Brevibacillus. Next base: position 156 of record DASQMM010000458.1, read on the forward strand.
ATTAACGGTATACTCCTTTCTTGGATTTGAGCTGGCTTTCTTTGCATATCCATTCCTGCATAATAAGAAGTATGCAGCGCTGGGGATGGTAGCGGCCAATACCTGGACCTTGATTGTATTTTTGCACGTAACCATTCTTTGCTTCACTTACTTCAGTCCCGATGAGATCTCGAAGTATACCTGGCCTACCCTTGTTTTGCTGAAAGGCATAGAATATCGCTTTCTGGAGCGAGTGGACATTACTTTCTTGTCCTTCTACTTGATGGTACTGTCTACCACCATCCTTCCTTACGTCTACTTTACGATCCTTTCCTCCAGTCAATTAATGAAAAAATGGGATCCTAGAAAGCAATTGAAAATCTTTTTATTTCTGCTTGTGGCGGCTTTTTGGCTGTACACGCCAACATTTATGGATCTGAGAAGATTGACGGAGCTCTGGAGCCAAGCTGGCCTATTCTTTGGATACGCCGTGCCTCTACTCATTTCAGGACCTATCTGGCTATACCATCGAACTGCCAAGGGGAGAAAAATATGAAGGCATGCATAGGAATCTTATTGTTGGTGATGGTGACCACAAGCTTAACCGGCTGTATGGACAGAATTGATTTGGAGGATGCAACCATCACACTAATGGCTGGAATTGACCTGAATGAAAAAAACGAAATTCTGTTCTACTTATCAAGTCCTGTTTTTAGTGAAGAGGCAAAGAAAAAGTCGGAGGAGTTCGGTGTAAAAGCAGATACCTTCCGAGAGGCTAGAGTGCGTTTGGACGAGGTAGTTACGGGATTCACCTTGCCTGGAAAAATTCAAGTATATATTCTTGGAAAACGGCTATTGCAGCATCCAGACTGGTTTAGGGTCTTGGATGTCATCTATCGGGATGCCCGCTCCACGGTTAACTCACGGATGGTTGTATACGACGGAGATGTCCATGAATTATTTCATTTTAACCCGGTAGACAAGCCGCGCCTTGCTCTTCATCTTACGAAGCTAATTGATACAGCCGCCCGCAGAGTCGTGACTGTCAAAACAGAAGCGCAGGCACTTCATCGCCAAATTCTGGAGAAAGGGATTACACCCATACTCACAGAGATTACGAAAGAGAAACGGGTAGTTCAAGTAAAAGGAATTGCGCTTTTGAGCGGAAAAGGAACCTATGCCAAACTGATTGAACCCCCAGAATCTACTCTTCTCATGTTGATGCTTAATGGAAAGCAAGAAGATGTGTCGATCAGCTTACTGCTACCGGAACATCAAGAGCGTAGCAAAATTATAAAAAGCAAGGTTAGTATGATCGTAAAAGATGTATCGAATAAGATAGAGACTTCGTATCGGGATGGCCGTTTTCATTTTACGGTACGACAGAAGCTGAACATATCGATTGCCGAAAGACTGTTTCCCTTTGATATGGAAAAAGGATACAAGCAAATGGAGAGGCAGATTGAGGACGAACTTCGCAAGTCGTACGCGCAATTAATCCAAAAATGCCAGAAATCGTCCACAGATCCAATAGGATTTGGCATGCATGCCAGGGCTTACGAATACGAGGAGTGGAAAAAGGTGAGGGATAACTGGACAAAAGAATTTGCCAGAGCTTCCGTCCAGATCATCCCGGAAGTATCAATCAAGGGAAATGGCGTGGTCAAATAGCAAAGAAACACCCTGGTCGGCGAGTTGCGAACCAGGGTGCTGTTGATTAATAGATGGCCTCCCAGCCTGCAGGGGTGACGAACAGGCGAATTGCCTTGATTTTGCGGTCATCCATCAGTGTAAAGTAGTGGCGGAAGTTGGGTGGTACAGAAATCAGATCGCCCGGCTCCAATTCTACGTCAAAGTAGCGGCCGTCATCGCCTTTGATCGCAAAAATGCCATGGCCGTCTACGCAGAAGCGGCACTCATCGTCTGTATGGTGATGCTCTGCTTTGAATTTGACGAGAAGATCATCCAGATTAGGGTTGTTGTCAGAGAGGACGATGATGTCAGCCG
>DASQMM010000459.1:0-3084 GCA_035645495.1 Brevibacillus sp.
CGTAGCTGACTGGCCCAAGTCCAATCGACATAAGAGAAAGCAAGGACATGACCCGCCCGAGCATATTTCCGGGGACAATGCTCTGGATGTAGGTGATCAGTGGGATGTTGGTCAAGCTTAAGGTTATTCCCAGCACGATCATAGAGAAAAGGCCCGTGCCCAGATGCTGCATGAAGTAGAGGGAGCTGGTAGCCATTCCCATCACGCCGACAAAGAGGGGGATAATGAGAAATCTGCCGCGAAATCCATTGCAAATTCCTGTAAGAATTCCTCCCAGAATCGTACCAATCCCCATCGTCATCCCCAGCGTACTGTAGTCGCTGCCGTCCCAGCCCAGATCCTTGACCAGCAGCGGCAAACCCATATTGATGGGACCCGAGAACATCATGTTCATGATCAGAGAGGTACCCAAAATAATGCATAGAATTGGTACCGAGAACGAATAGCGAATGCCGTACCAGATATCCCGCAAATACCCGTCCTTCTGTGAGGCGGATTCTCCGTCTTCCTTAGTATCGACTTGTACCGGCCGCAGGCGCAAGGTAAGGATGAATACCGTTCCGGCAAAAAAGGAAATGGCCAAGATCCCAAACATCAGCGGATAGTTTTTCGTCTGAATCAAAAACGCTGCCGCCAAAGGGCCACAGACCATGCTGATCTGCTGGGATATTTCCATCAGGCTGTTGGCCGGAGCTAATTGCTCGCGCGGCACAAGGAACGGGACAATGGAACTGCGAGCAGGCCAGAAGAAGGCATCGACCGTACCAAACAGGGCGGCGATCAAATAGGCGGAATAGGGCAGCCAGCCGCCGCTCCCATCCAGAAGCAGCAAGCAAAATCCAATCAGGATCAACCCGCGTGCGATCATGGAGAGCGTCATGATCCACTTGCGGTTCCAGCGATCGGCGGCAACACCGCCAGCCAGCATAAACAGCAGACGGGGAATGGACATGCAGATCAACGTGGTGCCGAGCATCGCTTCAGACCCAGTCACATCGACGATAAACCAGGAGAGCAGGATGAAAAAAGCGCCATCGGCCAAAGCAGAAAGCACTGACCCGCACCAGAGTCGGACAAATGAGCTGTTTTTCCATAACACCTGCTTGCCGTCCGGATTAGTTGCCATTCTCCGTATCCCCTCTCTTTTTACGCGAGACGACGACTTTATCGGTCAAATGCTTGAATTCGCTTGGGGAATGCTCGTAATCGTCAGGCAAGGAATCATCATCGGCGACGTAATAACGTTCATGGGTCATGAAGCCGACCGTGACGAGATAGAAAATTTCTTCCGTATCTTCCATTTCTCCTGATTCGATCCGTTTTTCATTCCGTCTGTCCATTTCTCCCAATTCATCCAGCAGGGCATGATATTTCTTGAGCCATTTCCGGATTTCCTCACGTGGAGCTATGACCTCTGAGTTGGCTGCGATGGCAGGAGGACGTTTATGCGGCTCGGCAAATTGCAGGAAGGATTCCTCGGGAGCGTTGTACAGGCGGGTGATACTGCTGCGTAAATGGTTCAACATCACTTCCTGCAAGAGCATCGTATCCTCCTGCAAAGAGGGGAGAAGCGCGTCGCTCACCTTGAAATCGTATGCGACAGCCCGGAAGAACTTCTGTACGATGCCATTCTTTTCTTCTGTCCGGACGACTTTGATGAATCCGTTGCTCTCCAGTTCCTTCAGGTGATAATGCACTTTCGAGGGGGAAAGAGAGAGGAGGCTGGCCAATTGCTTGCCGGTGTACTCCTCCTTTACCAATTGTGTAATCATTTCCATACGCAGTGAGTCACTGATGGTTTTTAACTGATCCAACGTTTCAATGACAAGAAAACGCTTCAAGGAGATCGACCTCTCTTCAAGTGATGCTGAACGTAGTTTTATTTTTAAACGTTCAGTTTTATTTGAACGTATTGTAACAGTTAAATCATTCGTCTGGCAAGAACCTTTTTCCATTTTTTTTGACAAGTGATACAATACGGAAAAAAGCGGTGAGAGGTTGGTTGTTCACCTATGCATCTGTTAAAGCATCCCGTCTTTCTCCGCCTGTATATAGCTCATATCGTGCATATCATCGGGAATGAATTTACGTTTATTGCGGTAGTCGGGCTCTTGCATGACCTGAGCGGGTCGGGTCTTTCTTTTGCAGCCGGGACAGTGTTCAGACAAGTGCCATACGTTCTGACGAGTATTTTTTCCGGACCACTGCTGGAAAACTGGAATAAAAAACGCGTGATGCTGGTGGTCAATCTTCTGCGTGGCATTCTGGTCGGACTCTTTTTCTTTATTACTTCGTCGGCTTATTTGTGGGTGGCTTTTTTACTATTGGTGCTGGTCAATATCTGCAGTGCCTTCTTCCAGCCCGCCATGCAGGTAGCGATCGTCCAGTCCGTCGATGAAAAAGATCGACTGGGGGCCAACTCCCTTTTGCAGGGTACGACTTCTTTTCTCATCATCGTGTGCCAAGGGATTGCGGCTATTCTCGTCTATCTGTTTTCCTATCGCTATAATTTTCTGCTGGATGCGGCATGCTATTTTCTATCGCTCTTGATCCTCTTGCGTCTGCCTCCTTTGGTGACGGAACGCGTACAACAGGCGTCTGCCCATTTCATTGAGCGCTTGCAGGAAGGCTTTCGCTACATTAGCCGGCAAAAAGAGATCGGCAGGGTGATCCTGTATCAGATGGCGGAACGAATCTGCGCAGCCTATTACATCATGCTGATGTTCTACATTTTGCAGGAGCGGGGAGAGGGCTTGTACGTATTCGGGCTGCTGGACATCCCGCTCGGACTTGGCGGTGTGATCGCAGGTGTGATTGCCACTAAGCTGGCGGACCGCTTCAGTGATCACAAGCTCTCTGTCGCACAGGGCTGGGCCTTGGTGGCGATGGGCATCTGTATATATGCAGTCTTCCACATCCAGCCGATCACGGGCATGGCAGTCGCTATCTTGTTCTGCGCCTTCGCTTCGTTCCTCTCGTCGATTCTATCTGTCACGAAGCTGCAGCGTCTTACGGATCCAGCATATCTGGCACGCGTTTTCTCCATTCGGGAGATGGCGACGATGGGGAGCTTTTCCGCTAGCT
>DASQMM010000460.1:0-2686 GCA_035645495.1 Brevibacillus sp.
AGGACAGTTGTCTTAGTATTATTCTTCTATTTTTTCCATCCACGCCGGTCCCTTTTTTACCAAAACCTGATAGAGCAAGAGGTTGAGGATACTAAACACAAGGAATAGGACCATAGCCACAGGAATCAGCGAACCTCCCCAGCTGATCACCCCAAGTACCGTAGCCGCAGCGAGCAGCCCCCCGAACAGAAGTGAAAAAAGCGGATTGATATTCTGCTTGACCGCTTCTTGTTCAGAGGTCCACCCCAGCTTGGGTCTTTGGATATCGATGAAAAACCCGAACTGATTCATCAACACCACGCCAGGTATGGAGACCAATACCGCCAAGCTAGCAAGCAGCGGTGTAATCGGCAGAAACCAGGCAGCTACAGCCAGCAACACCAGAATGCTGAGCAAACTCAGGATGGTACCGGGGAAAAGCTTTGCCAGTAAAAACTGGCGGAAAGACAGCGGGAAGCTTTTACTCAGGAAAAAGGCTTGCCCTTCCCTCGTGATCGCTGTCACGGAAGCAGAGTTCATACATGCTAAAACAATGCTGCCGGCAAGAAAAATGGCGACGCTGACTCCTCCTGTACCTGTTATCCAGCCGCGGAAAGCTTCAAGCACATCCTTCCTTTCCTGGATTCCCACCAACGGAATCAATATCAGAAAAGGCATCAGCAGACTTGGCAACAAACAATTGAGCATATAGGCCGGGGTACGCCAAATCACCCGCCATTCCTTGATGGTGTAGGACCACCAGGCTGGGCGCTTTTGGGCCAGTTTGGCAAAGGCGTGTTTCTCTACCTTCTTGCGTGTACCTGCCGATTCACTAATGCCCATTACTCCTGCGAAGTAGAGGCGGTCTCCTGCAAAGGAAAAAAGCAGAAATCCTGCGAGCGTTACCAGAAGAAACGCAAGCAGATACCCCATCCCGCTCCAATAACCGCTTTCGACCAAGGCTAGTACAGCCAGCTTGGTGCTGGGAAAGATCTGTGTCGCGAGATTGAGCAGGACGTTCTCTCCAGACAAGATTTGTTGCTGCATTTTCTCGATGTCCTCCATTGCGCCACTTTGCCGCTGAATGAAGAATTGGAAACCCAGCACCGCTCCAATCCCTACGATCCCGCCGATCAACCGCAAGCGATCCTTTCGCTTGCCGATATTGGTAAACCGCATGAACAGCATGACGAGGATGGAGGATAGCGCCAGTGGTACAACGGGCACCACGAGAAAAAGGACGATCGCAAACAGATAGTACAGCACACCCGCGTCACTTTTGACCCCGTATACTACCAGCAAAGGCCCGATCAAGATCAACTCGGTCAGGTATTCGTAGAACAGGGCGACCAGAAACTTGGCCCCCAAAATTTCCCTTGGAGCCAAGGGCAAGGGCAATAGATGCTCTACGTCCTGCGAGTAATAGAAAACCGTAATGACGTAGACGATTCCAAGGACGAAAATCGCACAGGAGACCATCGCCAAGCCCATTCCCAAGATGGCGCTCTCTTGACCAATCTGCGCCAGCCCATCGTACATTTCAGCGACGAACCAGACTCCACTGATGATCATTGGCAGAAACCCGATGAGCATCAGCGCAACAAGCATCAAACTTTTCCACTCGCTGCCCTTTTTTCTTGCCCCAATACGGCTGGAGTTTTTCAGCATGATTTTGGTCAACAGCCAGATGTTATTCATGCTTGGTCAACTCCAGGAACAGACTCTCCAGCGACTCATGGGACTGGAAGTGCTCCTGCATCTGCGGGAAGGTGCCGCAGAAGAGGATCTTCCCCTTGTTGATGATTGCCACTCGGTCACAGAGCTTCTCCGCCACTTCCAGCACATGTGTCGAAAAGAACACGGTCCTGCCGCTGTCAGCGTGCTCGCGCATCATCTCCTTCAGTGTAAAGGAGGATTTGGGATCAAGTCCCGTCAAGGGCTCATCCAAAATCCACACCTCGGGATGATGGACCAGAACGCCCATAATGACGATTTTTTGCCGCATGCCGTGAGAGTAGCTCTGGATTGTATCGCCAAGCGCGTCCAGCATGTCAAAGCGCTTCGCCAACGTTTCGATGCGGCTGTTGCGCAGCTCCTGCTCCACGCCGTAGATATCCGCCATAAAGCTGACGTATTCCAGACCTTTCAGCCGCAAAAACAAGTCTGGGCTGTCCGGTACGTAGCCAAAGCGCTGCTTCGCCTTGATCGGGTCTGCAGCGATGTCGGTTCCATTGATGCGGATTTGCCCGGAATCCGGCTTGATAATCCCCGTAATCATTTTGATGGTCGTGGTTTTACCGGCTCCATTGGGACCGAGGAAACCAAATATTTCACCATCGGGTATCGTCAAATCAAGGTTATCGACTGCCCGACGAATACCGTTATAACTTTTGCTTACACCATTCAGTTCAATCATGGCAACCTCTCCTCTTTCATAGAGAATTCCGTACTTCCCTGCTGTTTCATACGAATAAACTTATGAAAAAGTAACCGAAAAAAATGAAGAGCCGGATCGTAAGTACCCAGCTCATTTGCCTACCTTCGTTGCTATTTACATTGGGGGTACGTAGCTTCCATCACGAAGCATGGTCAGCTCGCCCATGATAAACGCCAGATCGGGATCATCCCCATCTCCGCTCTCGTCGATTGCTTCCAGCCTGCGAAGCAAAATACTGGCAAAGTCCTGGATCATGACAGGTTGTGCTTC
>DASQMM010000461.1:0-4724 GCA_035645495.1 Brevibacillus sp.
AATCGTCCTCAAGCATTACTATCACATCGGGATCGCGACAGATACCGAAGATGGCCTCATCGTACCCGTCATCAAGCATGCCGATCAAAAAACGATTCTGGAGCTCGCTGCCGAAATCAGCCAACTGGCATCTCTGGCAAGGGAAGGCAGGTTGACCCTGGATCAAATCAGCGGCGGTACCTTTACGATCAGCAACGTTGGTCCAATCGGCGGGTTGCAGGCAACCCCGATCATTAACCATCCAGAAGTAGCGATTCTGGCTCTGCACAAGATGGAGCCGCGCATGGTTGTACGGGATTGGGAAGGTGTGATACGACTGATGATGAATATGTCGTTAAGCTTCGATCATCGCCTGATCGATGGCGTCACTGCCGTCCGTTTTACGAACCGGATCAAGGAATTGCTGGAGAATCCCAATCTATTATTCGCGGAGATGAGATAGATGGTAGTAGGCGAAGTAGCAGTAGAGACAGATGTCGTCGTCATCGGAGGTGGCCCCGGCGGATATGCCGCTGCGATTCGCCTGGGGCAATTGGGAAAGTCTGTCGTTCTGATCGAAAAGGATCAGCTAGGCGGGGTATGTCTCAACCGTGGATGTATCCCGTCCAAGGCGTTCATTCATACAGCAGAGCAATTTCATGGACTGAATCACTTCAAGAAAATGGGAATCCGTCTCCCGGAAGAAGAAGCCACGATTGATCTCGGTACATGGCAAACGTGGAAAGAAAGTATTGTCTCGCAGCTCAACCAGGGGATTGCACATCTATGCAAAGAAAACGGTGTGACAGTGGTGAAGGGCCAGGCTGCTTTTCTATCCGATGACCGCATCGGGGGCGAGACCGGTGGAGATTTCGAGACCTACAAGTTCAAACATGCGATTATCGCTACAGGATCAAGGCCCTTTATCCCGTCTTTTCTGGATGTGGACGGAGAATACATTCTTGACTCTACCTCTGCTCTCCAGTTAGTCGATGTCCCCGAGAGGTTGGCGATTATCGGGGGCGGTTATATTGGTGTAGAATTGGGAATGGCCTATGCCAAAATGGGCTCGCAGGTCACGATCATTGAATTGGCAGACCGTATATTACCGCAGGTGGCAAGCCATTTTGTCCGAGAAGTGGCGCGCAAGGCAAAAAAGCTGGGGATCACGATTAAAACCTCGACTCGCCTGGAAAAAACCAGTATCGAAGGGGGAGAAGTCCATCTCCATCTCTCCTCGGAACTGCATGGAGAAGAAATCCTCTTTAGCGACAAAGCGCTGGTCACCATCGGCAGAGTACCGAATACTCAAGGTATTGGTTTAGAGCGGGCGGGCATCACGACTGATGATAAGGGTTATATCGCCGTAGACAGCAGGTGCCGCACACAAGTCCCCCATATCTACGCCATTGGCGATGTGACTCCGGGACCAGCTCTTGCCCATCGCGCTACTAAGCAAGGGATTGTGGCCGCAGAAGTGATTGGCGGTTTGCCCAGCGCGATCGATTCCCCACATGTTCCGTACGTGATCTTTTCTGATCCGCAGATTGCAGGAGTCGGCTACACCCGCGAGGAAGCGCAGCTACAGGGGCATCAGGTAAAGGTCGGCACTTTCCCATTCCGTGCAAACGGACGGGCGCTGGCAACGAATGAAACAGAAGGATTTGCAGAAGTAGTTGTGGACGCACAGACACATGTTTTGCTAGGGCTGCACATCGTAGGTGCTGATGCTTCCAATCTCATAGGCGAAGGAGTTCTCGCACTGGAAATGGCAGCTCGTGTGGAGGATATCGCACTGACTATGCATCCGCACCCTACCTTGACAGAAGGGTGGCTCGAAGCGGCAGAGGCTGCATTGGGACATGCTATTCATATCGTAAATAAAGGAAAAGCAAATACGACCAACTGACCTCTGGATTACAGGAAGAGCATGGGTGACTCACGGTCTACAACCCATGCTTTTTCATTTTTTGCAGAACCGCAGTATGGCTAATACCCAGATAGGCTGCTGTTTGTCGAATGGATGAATGCTTCTCCAATGCACGGCTTAAAAGGGCTTTTTCATAGGAATCCATCTGTTCGCGGAAAAACTGAGAGGACGTTGGGGTATGATCGTGAGGTTCGAATGCGTCCTGCTGAAAATCAAGAAAGAGATGTTCCGCCAAAATCTCATTTCCAGGGCAAAGGTAGACTGCGCGCTCCAGTACATTTTGCAGCTCTCGTACGTTTCCCGGCCAATAATGGGCTTGCAACGCACGGACGGCAGAGCGGGATAACGACATGTTGGGCCGATTGGAGATGCGGGATATTTTTTGCATGAAAAACTGTGCCAACATCGGGATGTCATGGATGCGCTCCCGGAGCGGCGGAATATGGATGGGGATGACATGCAAGCGATAGTACAGGTCTTCGCGAAAATGTCCTTTGTTCGTCATCTCGGCTAAATTCCGATTGGTCGCTGTAATGATTCGCACATCAATCGGAACCGTTTGGCTCGCACCCACCCGGCGTACTTTGCGTTCCTCCAACACGCGCAAAAGCTTTGCTTGCAGATGTAGGGGGAGATCCCCGATTTCATCGAGAAAGAGCGTTCCTCCTTGGGCAATTTCAAAAAGTCCGCGCTTGCCGCTTTTCAGGGCGCCTGTAAATGCCCCTTGCTCATATCCGAAAAGCTCGCTTTCTAATAAAGTATCTGGAATGGCAGCACAGTTGATGGGAACGAATGGCCCCGCAGCGCGATGGCTTTCAAAATGAATGGCCTTGGCAAACAGCTCTTTGCCAGTACCGCTTTCACCTTGCAAGAAGACCGTTGCATCGCTCTTGGCTACCCGTTTTGCTGTCTCGATGCACGATCTCATGTTCGCACTCTGTTGAATGATATCATCAAACGTAAACAGCTCGCTTTTTTGTACAGAAGAGAGTAGTTCCTGCATTTGTTTTCTGTCCCGAAGCACGATAACGACACCTTGTTGTTGGCCTTTTTCAGCTGGAATGATAGGGTGATAGCTGCAAACAAAGGTCATCGGGCTTTTTTGAGCTGTCACGAAATTGACTTGAACACTTGGCAGATCAATCACTTCCTGCATGCATCGCCTTATTTCCGATACAGCATCGCCCCACAGCTTCTCGATGGAGTTGTGCAACAACTGACTAGGTTCCATTTGCAGCATGATCTGAGCGGCACGGTTAATCGTAGTGATACGCAGATGTTCGTCCAGCAGCAGAATTCCTTCTGAGACGGTAGTCAGAATCGTATGGATTCGATTTTCGCGTTCCTCCGCCGGGAGGCATGGGACTACCTTAGTCTGTTCGACACCTGCCACCTGTGTAATCGTCTCGATCATTGTTGCGGCCGATTCTGCTGACACCGAAGGAATTTTGACATAAATATAATGAGGCCGAACTTCCATACCGATGATATCAATCTGGTTGACGGCCAGGCATGCTATGACCTCATGGGTAATGCCAACTCGATTGACGCCCTTGATCTCCAAAGTAATCCCCCGCAGAGCAATCCCACCTAACCCATGATTCTCCTAGTAACTGTATCTTCATCATAGCAAAGAAAAGCCCGATACGATATGTGCCGGGCGCGTATACTCAGGCTTGGGAGAGGGCCATTTCCAAATCATCGATAATATCCTCCACATCCTCGATGCCGACCGACAAACGAATCAGTCCATCTGTAATGCCCATTTCAGCTCTTTCCTCCGGAGGGATGACAGAGTGAGTCATCGAAGCAGGATGCTGGATCAGGGAATCCACATCACCGAGGCTCACAGCTCTTTTGCATAATTGAACGAGGTTCATCATGCGAATTCCCGATTCCAGGCCGCCCTTTAACTCGAAGGATATAATGCCCCCAAAGCCGTCCATTTGCTTGCAGGCGAGATCGTGCTGGGAAAAATGGCGCAACCCCGGGTAGTACACGGCTGCGACCTTGGGGTGTTGATGCAAAAATTCCGCTACTCGCATCCCGTTTTCACAATGGCGCTCCATCCTTACACCCAAGGTTTTCAGTCCGCGAATAAGCAGATAAGCGTCAAAGGGTGACAGGATGCCGCCCATATCTTTTTGCGTAGTCATGCGTATCGTGTCCAGAACAGGTTTGGGGCCAACCGCGATGCCAGCGATGACATCACCGTGTCCGCCAATATACTTCGTGGCACTGTGAACCACGAGATCGCAGCCATGCTCGATGGGGCGCTGTAAATAAGGGGACATGAAGGTGTTGTCAACTACGACATACGCGCCTGCTTCTTTGGCTACTTTCGCGACTAGCTGCAAGTCAACCAGCTTCATGGTTGGATTGATCGGTGTCTCCACATAAATGACCCTAGTGGTTGGCCGAAGTTTTTCGCGGATCGCGTGCTCATTCGTCATGTCACATAGCGTATAATCCACATGAAAACGGTCTTTCATCAGATTCAGCAAGCCATAGGTACAACCGTAAAGTCCTTTGGTTCCGAGAATATGATCGCCTGTTTGAATTAGAGCCATGAGGACAGAGGATACCGCTGCCATTCCTGAGGCAAAAGCCAGACCTGCTTCTGCTTTTTCCAAGGCAGCCACTTTTTCCTCCAATACCTGTACTGTGGGGTTGCCAAGTCTAGAATAGACGTAACCAGCCTCTTCACCAGCAAAGCGCCTGGCTCCTTCTTCGACATAGGAAAAAACAAAGGTAGAGGTTTGGTAAATGGGAGTAGCCAAGGAGCCGGTTTGTACATCGCTCTTATGGCCAGCGT
>DASQMM010000462.1:0-4130 GCA_035645495.1 Brevibacillus sp.
CAATATCCTGCTCAGCCGAATAGATGGCGCCCCAATTGCCGAAAATCTGTTCCCACTCGAACAAGGTCAATGGATTTATGCCCCATTTCTCATGGTCCTTGATTCCTTTCAGCCAAGCATCGAAGCTATTTATCACAAACGGGTTTTTCCCGAGTTTGGTATATCTGGCCAGAAAAGCACCCGTTACTTCTCGATTGGGATGGTAGTCGTAGTAGCACTCTCTCGCGATCTCACTGTAATTGCCGCTGATATTCACTTTTCCCTGGGAATGAAGGTAATGCTGGTAGATGATTCTCGTTTTCGCCAGATCGCGCATTTGCGTATTTTTTCTGTTGATGCGGACAAATTGTTCGTCCATTTGCTCCGGTGATGGATGGATGTGAAAAGCGAGACCTAGCGAGGACAAAAGTCTTGTGGGAATCGCCACATCAGGCGAATCCTCCTCCAAGCCAGGATGAAGCGTTATATAGTAATACACCTGTTTACTGACCCCTCGGCTGGCAGCCAGCAAAATCCGGCTGTCCCAGCCTGCTGTTACCGGGAGCATGACGTCAGATCGTCTGGCTATCGCTTCGATCGAGCCGATCAGCATACGGCATGCACTGCTTACAGCCTCTTCCACGGCGAGCGGCTGCAGCTTTTTGACTGGCCAAAAACGCTCTACCTTGCCACTCTGCATGTCAAGGCTGTGATTGGGAGGCAAATGCTTGATTCCTGCATAGGGAGTGCCATCTCCCGGCCATAGGTTTTCCTCGCTTTGAAAAGGCTTGGATTGTATAAACCTCCGCAGGTCTTCATTCTCATCTACTTCGGCACCAATGTATGTGGCAAGTGTGACCGCCTGAGACGCACACCATATGCCATCGGGCTGCACACTGTAGAAAACCTGACGCATGCCGCAGGAATCGTGGAAGAGCTTTAGCGTGTTCCCTCTTTTGAACAAGAGAATCCATCTTCCCCCGCAATGCTCGGCACCCTCCAAAAGCTGCTCAAATGATGTGCACTGCTGATGGATGTCATGAAGAATTTCTTCATTACTCCGCTCAGGATGTTCCGGGTCAATCAGATAGCCCAGCAGTGTCAGTTGGCTGTTTTGCCTGATGGATTGCACGACCTGCAAATCAGGGTGAACCGAGAGACACAAGCGATCATCAAGTGCAACCCGTTGCCAGTCGTCCATGCCCACGTATCGGGTGCCGATGACAAATTGACGGCGATAGACGAGCCGTTCCGTATTGGGGATCATGATCATGACTCCTTTTGCTGCACGTCAACAAACCGATTCAACAGGTTGGCCGTTACTCCCTGGATGATTTCACTTACGTTGCCTCGTGCATCTTCCCAAGGATTGGCCAGACCGAAGCACCAGTATATCGTGCCTGCGTCAAAAACCAGGGCATTCGTCCAATACCGATAAATGGTCGTATGCGCTTCTGCCTTCTTGCCCTTCGTATTGACCAACGGAGAAGCAGCGATGATATCCAGATTGGCAGGTGTAAAAATATCGTTTGTCACCGTATCATACTCCCAGCCAACCAATCCCTTGACAGCCTCTCCCTTCTGGACGCGAAGCCCCTGGTACAGCCAGTGATTCGGATTACTCACGACCCAGTCATAGCCTTGGGAGACAAGACCTTCATACATCTGTCCCAAGAGCTGATTTTCCGGTTCGTTGATGTTGCGCCATTCTGTGGTCAATAATTTGCGCTGCTCGACGGGATCTTCCTCGATCGCTCGATATTTGTAGCAAACCTGCAGCCTTGGTTCTCGCCGCTCCCCAGCGTCTGTCTGCGTGGGATCATCCTCGAAGCGGATCTGCCAGTACACATCGTTGGCCCCGAAAAAGGCCAGATGAACCCCCTGATCCCGCAGCCGTTCCACATACGTGCGCATCTGACGGGAGTAGTACTCGTCGTGGCCCAAAGAGACGAATCCCTTCGGAGTCCACGGCACCCTCCCCAAATGGGTGTCGATATTCGTCACGTAGCCTATATCATAGCCCTTGGACTCCAGCCAGTAGACGGTCGGATACTCCAGGTACAAATCCCCCGAGCCGCTGTACTGTTCATATGGGCGGTTGTACGAAATCTTCACGGCGACATTTTTCGGATCGTCATCGTACTCGAGGTACTCCCCTGTCTCGTCGTCATAATGTCCGTAGTAGCCGTACCCTCCCCAGGCACTGTAAGCATGCCACGTCGTCACGGAGGACTGGACCATGAGATCGTGCTCGTACCGCTCATCGCGGACCAGGAACGGTATGTAGGACTGATAGCCGTCTGCCTCAGTCAATCGGACGATGTACATACCCGTCACCCAATCCTCTCCGATTACAAGCTCAAAAGAAGGTTTCCAGCCCAGATCCAACAGCTTCGTTTCCGGGTCTGGCTCCGGCAGCCCATGCCTACCTTCCTGCTGCGACCACCATCCCTGTGCCTGGCCCGTCAATCCCTTCTTGGAAAAAACCTGGCGTGCCCCCTTGCCTTGGTAATACCCCAAGCGATATACCTCCAGGTCGTATCGTTGCCCTTGGGTTCGGGTGCTGATATGCAGCTGAAGCGTATCCCCTCCTGTCACGCTGGTGGCAGAAGCATAACCCTGTATCTGTCCCGCCGCAGGCTTTGTAACCCGCCAGTTTGCCGTTCCAGGCTTTTCATTTTCCGCTGCGATCATCGGTTTGCGCGGGAATTTCTTGGGGGCAGGCATCGCCAGAGCTGGAGCGGCAGCGGCCAGCTTCCAATTTCGGTGGATAAAAGGAATGCCGCCAAGCGTGACCATCACACCGGAGAGCATAGCTACTTTCAAAAAATGGCGTCTTGAGATGCGGATTCGTTTTTTCTCTTCATTCATTTGCCCATCACACCCAACGAAGGAGAGGCCTCTGCAGCTACACCCAGTCCTTGGTAGTCAAAACCGCATGTTCGCATGCGCGATGCATCTAGAAAATTGCGCGTATCAAGCAAGTACGGCTGCCGCATCATGCCGGCCACTTGCTGCCAATCCATCTCTTGGTACATACTCCAGTGAGTGAGCAGGACTACAGCATCTGCGTCCTGTCCTGTCTGAATCGGGTCCGAGCAATACGTGATCGGCATGTCGGGATTCAACTCGCGAAACATGCTCATCCCCTGTGGATCATGGACGCGTATCTTCGCCCCTTCCTCCAGCAGCTTTTCGATGATGTACGACGCCTGGGTACGGCGCGCATCATCCGTATCAGGCTTGAAGGTCAGGCCCAGAATGCCGATTTGTTTGCCGCTCAGGCTGTTCAACCTGCGCTTGAGCTTCTCCACCACGTACTGGTGCATTCTTTCATTTGAGGCGACTGCCGCCTTGACGACCATCAGTTCGCTATCCACCTTTTCGCTTGCGGACAACAGCTCCGCCGTGTCCTTGGGGAAGCAGCTGCCGCTCCAGCCGCTGGATACCTGCAAGAACCTTGGTCCGATGCGGCTGTCCAGTCCCATGCCAGCCGCTACATCCAGCACATTGCCACCGATTGCCTCGCACAGCCTGGCAATTTCATTGATATAGCTGATTTTTACTGCCAGAAACGCGTTGGAAGCGTATTTGATCAGCTCCGCGCTCTTGGTATCTGTCTCAAAATAGACAGCAGGCGGTGCAGCCAGATCATAGGAAAAGGAGAAATGCTGGCAGAGATCTTCGTACCCGCTTCGGTCCAACACTCCCTGATACAGCCTGCGCATCGTCGACAAGCCTTGCGGATGAACGCTTCCGATCACGATGCGGTCCGGAAAAAAGACATCCTCCAGCGCGAAGCCCTCCCGCAAAAATTCCGGATTACTGACAACGGTAAAATCTGATTCGGGAGTCAAGCCCGACGCCTCAGCCAGCAAGGCCGTGACCCATTGGCAGGTGCCGACCGGAACCGTCGATTTCGTCGCAATGACGGTAAAGTGCTCACCAGTCAGATACTTGCCAATTTGTTCGGCAGTCTGTTTGATGTAGCGCAGATCGGCTGAACCGTCCGGATTGGACGGAGTTCCGACCGCGATGAAGATCACATCCGCCTCGGCTACAGCGTCATAGGACGTCGTCGCAAACAAGCTTTTTCCAATCAATGTCGGCAACAAAGTCTCCATCCCGGGCTCATAGATCGGGCATTCCCC
>DASQMM010000463.1:0-4413 GCA_035645495.1 Brevibacillus sp.
AAAAAAAATAAAAAAAAAAAAAAAAACAGCCAAATCCATTGACGCTTACATGCAGCAAAACCATGCAGTGGTTCAATTGAATGAATCCGACCACCAAAAAGCTGCACAAATCCAATATACAGAAATTTCCACCCCCTACTATGCAGCCATCAATGATTTAGATGAGCTTTCAAAGGAAGTAAATGCGAATATTGAAGCAGCAAACAACACTGTTCTCGAAAGCTCCATGCATCTATATCAATTCGCCATTTGGGGTGGCGTTCTGGCGATACTCCTTGGAATTGCTTGTATGATCTTTATGATGAGAGTCATTCAGCCGATCGGTATCATGGCAGAACATGTAAAGAGAGTGGCGGAGGGTAATTTATCCTTCTCAACATTAGAAGTGAGCAGCAAGGATGAGATTGGAGACCTAGCGAATGGTTTTGCAGTGATGACTGACAGCTTGCGCACCATCATTGCCCAGGTTTCCCTTCATTCGCATCAAGTGGTTGCTACAGCGGAACAGCTGGCCGACAGTGCAGATGAAACAAGCAAAGCCACGGAACAAATTTCTCGTGCGATTCAGGAAGTGTCTTTCGGATCGGAACAACAAGTAGCCGATTCACAGGAGATCATAGATATAGTACGCTCGATTTCAAGTGGAATGAACAATATCGCATCAAGTATTCACAAGGTGACAAATTCAACGTATGAGGCAAAGACGAAAGCGAGCATCGGAAATGAAACCGTCTCCAAAGCCGTTGCTCACATGAACGATATGAGTGAGAAGGTAAAGTTTTCTTCCAAAGTGGTGAATGTTCTTGGCAAAAAATCCATGGAGATCGGTGAGATTGTTGCTCTGATTACGGATATCGCCAGTCAGACGAATCTTCTCGCTTTAAATGCTGCGATTGAAGCCGCAAGAGCTGGGGAACAAGGACGAGGCTTTGCTGTTGTCGCAGATGCAGTGCGCAAACTGGCAGAACAGTCGAATACAGCCGCTGGTAAAATCGGCACCATCATCGCAGAAATTCAGCAGGAGACCGGGAAGGCTGTAAAAGCCATGGAACATGGATCAGTCGCTGTTTCCTCTGGAATGATTCTGGTGAAAGATACCGGAGAAGCCTTTGAAGAAATTCTTAAAATGGTTGAGGTTGTATCGAGACAGGCTCAAGAGGTATTCATGATTGTCGAGGAAACCAACCACCTTACAAAATCTATGGCAGTACGTCTTGATAACATTTCCGATGGCACGCAACGATCTGTTAGAAATACGCAGCAGGTGGCTGCTGCTGCAGAAGAACAAAATGCGAAGATGGAAGAGATTGCTGCAGCTGCAGGTATGCTTTCTAAAATGGCCGAAGAATTACAAGAATCGGTAATTGTCTTCAAGCTGTAGCAAACGAATAGAAGCCACCGGTATTCCCATGATGGCTATGGAATACTCGGATGGCTTCTTTCTCATCGATTGGGCAAAGTGCGGATCCTATCAATCGACTGCATGAAACTGTCATACGTCCGATGGATATTGCCTGGAATCACATCAACATCGCCATAGTCCACTCTGGAAAAATAATCAAAGATGTCAATGTCCATGTCAGGATTATAAGGTCTGAGCAATACCGAAAAATTGCGAATATGTTGCGGGCCGTAACGTTGGCCTGCTCATTGCGATGGATCAGGGGTTTGTTACGCACTCTCATCAAATTCAAATTGAGGCAGCTTGTGCCGAAATGCTTTGGTCAAATACACCAAGTAGAGAAATCCAATGGCATTCCAAAGCAATCCCAATAACAACGAGGTCGGCTCCAGATTGAACCATAAAAAGATGACAAAGGTTGTCCCTAGGAAAGGAAGGAACAAGTAATGAAAGAGATCCGGTCCCGATCTCCGCTTGTTTCTCACGACATAATAAGCGATGACCGATACATTCACGAACATAAACGCTGTCAATGCACCAAAGCTGATAAAAGAAGTAGCCAGCAGTAGATCCAAAAACAGAGCGGTAAGCGAAAGAATACCTATCAAAATCACATTGACAACTGGGGTCTTCGTACGCGGATGTACGTAAGCTAACCATTTGCTAGGTAGGACATTGTCTCGCCCCATCGCATATATCAAGCGGGAAGCACTAATCTGCGAGGTAATTCCGGACGCGAGCGTCGAGGTTAATGCCGCTGCCAAGAAGAAGGACTGGAATAGTACCCCTCCGATCGAGAGAGAAATCTCCGCCGAAGCCCCCTCTGGATCTTGTAATACCGAAACATCAGGAAAGAGAGATTGCGAAAAATAAGAAGCGCTAATAAATAATGCTCCCCCGATCAGTGTAATGAAAACGACCCCTTTTGGGATGGTTTTTTCTGGTTCTACGGTTTCTTCCGTTAAGGTTGTCACCGCGTCGAAGCCCAGAAAGGCCATACAGAGAATGGATGCTCCCATGAATAGGGAGGTTAATGATAAGGTCGGAGAAAAGAAAGGCTGGGATGAAAGGATCTGCCCAGTACCAGCGCCTTGAGAGAGCGCTTTCATGGCTAACGCTACAAATATCAGAATGATCGACAGCTGAAAGATCACCAGCAGTCCGTTGATCGATACACTGATGTTTACTTTCATCAGATTGACTACCGTTATCAATAGGACAAAGCCTACTATGAAAACCCATTGAGGAACTTCCGGAAAGACGGCGGAAAGGTAGATTCCCGTCAGAAGCGCGTTGATCATCGGTAGGAACAAGTAATCAAGCAAGGAAGACCAGCCTACGAGAAAACCTAGATACGGATTCATCGTTTTCCGCGTGTAGGTGTAGGCGGAACCTGCTGTAGGAAAAACTCGTACCATTTTCCCGTAACTAAGAGCGGTTAATAGCACTGCAAGGAGTGTAAGTACATACGCAGTCGGAACATGCCCTTCGGTGACTTCAGACACAATCCCAAAGGTGTCAAACACAGCCATGGGCGCCATATAGCCGAGACCGATCACGATAATGTGCCACAGCTTTAAGGAACGTTTAAACCCAGTCTGATTCTCCAATATTACTCCCCCTCAATGTTAGGTGTTGGCGTCCAGTGTACAATGCAAAACCCATACCAGTGACAATCACTCAGTTAAATAAAAACAATATAGGAAAAATTGAAAAAATAAAGGACAAGTTATGCAAAAACGCATATATTATTCACTAATGGTGAATAGTCATGCCTCCCTTCAAGCCTTTGTATGGAAAACAGGAGAGCAGCGCTGTCTCGCTTTCGGCATGATAATTGCAATATTCTAGTAAGTAGAACAATCATACATAGATAGGGGTAAGAAGTAGATGCAAAACAAAATGTTTCTCATCGCCGTTTTGTTGTCTATGGTATTAGCTTGCTAAACCTCCGTCAACAAGAAAAAGCTTGTATCCCATAAGGAGGAATTAGTATGAAATATCCGTTGAGTCCCGATGTGAAACCTGAATTCTGTACGACTGGATCCTTTATGCGTTTGCCTTCCTTTCACGACCAAGCCAAGCTTGCCATTGTTGGCATGCCATTCGATACAGCGGCATCCTTTCGTGTAGGGGCGCGCTTCGCACCGCAGGCAATCCGCCAGGCATCCATGCTGTTGTTTCCTTATCACCCCGTTCATAAGGTATACCCCTTTGAGAATACCCATGCGATCGATATCGGGGACGTCCCTGTGATTCCCCACAACATACATCGTAGCTATGAGCGCATAGAAGAAGCCGTCCTCGACTTGATGAAAAAAGGGATCGTGCCGATCGGCATGGGCGGCGACCACTCCATTACCCTCGCCAGCTTGCGTGCTGCCGCCAAGGTGCATGGTCCAGTGGCGCTCATCCAATTCGATTCCCATACAGATACATGGGATACCTATTACGAGGAAAAGTATTGGCACGGCTCTCCTTTTATCCGCGCCCACGAGGAAGGCCTCCTGCAGCCCAGCAAGGTGTTCCAGATCGGCATTCGCGGTACGCTCAATCATCCGGGAGACATCGAAGCGAGTCACGAGCTGGGGTATCGCGTGGTGACTTCGGGCGACCTGCGCAAGCGAGGGATCCTGGATGTCGTGAGAGAGGTAAAAGAGACAATCGGTGACACCCCATGCTTTCTCAGCTTTGACATCGATTTCGTTGATCCGGCTTTTGCCCCCGGTACTGGAACACCCGAGGTTGGAGGCTTCACCAGTTCTGAAACCCTTGAAATCATCCGGTCCCTGACTGGCCTTCGCTATATCGGATTTGACATCGTAGAGGTGCTGCCTTCCTATGATCCGACACAGGTGACTTCTTTGCTTGCCGCTACCCTGATGCATGATTTTGCCAGCCATGTTGCACTAAATGAAAAAGGATAAGCTACTTCAGCTCTCCTTATCAAGGAAAAAGCTGTATCCAAGCAGATTCGTCTGCCTGGAACAGCTTTTTTTCTTAATAAGAAT
>DASQMM010000464.1:0-7125 GCA_035645495.1 Brevibacillus sp.
TTTTGGAAAAAGGATTGATGGCAGCAGTCATGAAAAATAATGAAGGTACGAATCAAAAAGCCGCTTGCGACAACGAGGATCGGCAGGGTGAGCCAGTAGGAAACGGAAAGACTGAGATAGGCTGCGTACCAGAGCAGAACATAAGGAACCAACGTGTTGATGATCTGTCTGATACTCAGCTTAAGATTCGTCTGCTCAAAGGGAGCAACCTCTTTTTTCAAGTGAGCAATATTCGATTGATGCATGACATGTCTCCTCTCGCTGACGTCCTCTCGCCGCACGCCAGCCGAAGTGTTGTGTCTTTATTGTAAAGAGTCAGACATGTTAGCTGTAGTCATAAACGTCAAGTGAAGGATATGACATTTGTCATATGGTATAGTAAAAATATACAATGCTTTTAAAAATTCGCCATTTTTCGTAGTATTTTGCGATAAATCCCTATTTGTCGACACCATCATTGCCGATACCAGATTTAGGGAAGCTTTTCCATGTATCGCTGACTACTACCAAGAAAGAAGGATTGACTAAAACATGAGCATGTACGATTCATTATTGCAGGTATCTCCGTTGCTGTCCGAAGTGTACAAGGATGATGATGTCATGGTCTGCATCACAGATCTGGAAAAGGTCACCTTTTACCACCCTGGCAAAACGTTGGACGTCGTATATTTGGGTTGTCCCATCGTTAAAGGCGATGGTTTGTACGATGCGATTGAAGCCAATCAAGTCTTGCGTGTGTATGTTCCCAAAGAAGTCCGTGGTGTTCCCTTCCGTTGTGTGACAATGCCAATCAAAGACGAAAGCGGAGCAGTCGTCGGTGCATTCGGCGTCGGCTGGTCTTTGGACCAACAGGAAAAAATTGCTTCCTCTGCAGAACATCTCGCCGCATCTCTGGAACAAATTGCCGCTTCGATTTCCGATATTGCAGATAAAGCACAGTCTATCTCCTCTACTCAGGAGTTCATCGTAGGATTAATGAACAACATGAAAGAATATGCGAAAAAAACATCGGAAATCAGCCGCCTGATCGACGAAATCTCCGATCAATCCCACTTGCTGGGTCTGAACGCGGCGATTGAAGCAGCGCGTGCTGGCGAACACGGCAGAGGCTTTGATGTCGTAGCCAACGAGATTCGCAAGCTTGCCCAGCACAGCCGTGACGCCGTAAAGAACATCGAGAAGAGCCTCCAGGAAATCAATCATGCTATCAACGAGGTATCCGAAAGAATAAATGAAAGTGCGCAGATGGTTCACTCCCAGGCCGCAGCCACCGAAGAAATCACAGCCAGTGTCCAAGAGCTTACCTCGTTGTCGCAAAATCTTCTCGACCTCTCCAAGTAAATGCCAGTAAAAAAACGTGCATCTGTCCCTGTAAATCCGGGGTATGACCTCCCCTTGCTTTACAGCTAGATGCACGTTTCCTTTTCCCTTATTGCTACCCGTGTACCAATAGTTCTTTTAGCTGTTTGATCTGCTTCCGCTCTCCCGCCATGACCAGTGTCATTTCCGCCTGGAGTACATCATCGGGTCCAGGATTAATCTTTTGTTTGTTCTTTTCGACCGTCGCCAGGATCGTTGCACCTGTACGTTGTCGTACTTGCAGCTCCGCGATGGTTTTATTGACACATTTGAAATGCGATTCGATTTTGTACCACTCAATGATTAATTCATCCAGGGAGACTTCAATCGTCTCTAGTGCTTTCGGCTTGTAGGTCATCCCGCCAATAATGGCAGCCACCTGTCTTGCCTCTTCATCCTCGAGAGTCACCATCGAGATGCTCTCGTCCGGATCATCCTCATTGAAATGATACAGCTCACGTCTTCCGTCATCATGGATGACGATCACCATTTTATCCCCTGCTCTTGTTTCTACCTGAAATTTTTTCCCAATCCCTGGCAAATCTGATTCACGAATATGATCCATCTTGTTCATCCTCCGTTCCGTTACGCTTGGTTTTTCACTTTTTCTTGCGGTTTGCTCCATTTGAAAATCTTGTCAAAGCCTTTATAGATGTACTTCGATTCTTTTGCAAACAACGGCCCCAAGATGGCCAGTATCAGCACATACATGGCGGAAAAAGGCTTCAATATAGGCATCAGACCTGCTGCGATCCCCAGGTTGGCCACGATAATCGTAAATTCACCGCGTGCCATGATCGTCAGACCGATATTCGTAGATGCCTTATGGGAGAGACCAGCCTTACGTCCCGCTATCATACCAGAAATGACATTACCTAGGATAGTCAAAATTACGGCTCCCAAAGCCGGCCAGATTGCGTTTCCTAAAGTCAATGGATCGATTCCCAGTCCGAAGCTGAAAAAGAACACGGCGCCAAAGAAATCCCGGAAAGGAACCACCAGCTTTTCGATTCGTTTGCTATGATCCGTCTCCGACAAGGCCAGACCGAACAACAATGCGCCAATTGCTTCTGCTACATGCAGTGTTTCCGAAAAACCGGCTACGAAGAACAGTGCAGAGAACACCACAATGATGAAAATCTCATTGGAAGAGATGTTGAGAATTTTGTTTAATATCTTGGTTCCTTTTCGCGCAATGATGAAGAACAACAGCATATAGCCGATCGAGATCGCTACGGACAGGAGCATGCCTCCTACAGAAGTCGCGCCTCCAAGCAGGAGCCCGGACATCACGGAAAGGAAAACAGCCAGGAAAATGTCGTCAAATAAAATCATTCCTAGAATCAATTCCGTCTCGGAGTTCCCGGTTCGTTTCAAATCGACGAGGACTTTGGCCACAATCGCCGTAGACGAGACGGAAAGCATTCCAGCAATGATTAATGTTTCGTAGATAGGATATTGGAGGAAGAACCCGTAGGCTAGACCTAAGGAAAAATTGAGGATAACGTAGATGGTGCCGCCGAACACAATATTTCGGCCCGATTTGATCAGCTTAGGGACAGAGAACTCCAGTCCGAGGTAGAACAAGAGGAAGAGAACCCCGATTCGACCCATAAATTCAATGATTTCTTGGCTTTCAATAAAGGTAAAATCCAAGATCCCGATGGTAGGTGCATGAGGCCCCACCATCATGCCCAATACGATTAAAAATGGAATGATGGAAAACTTCAGCTTGCTTGCCAATAACGAAGCAATGGCAACTAAGATTAGTGCTGTCCCTACTTCAAAAATCATATGATCCATAGAATGCCCCCCATTCACTTGGTGCCTTTACTCAAAAAGAAAAGCGCCTCCAAACATATTCAGGGGGAAAGCAATCATGCCACTTTCCCGTAAAAAACGCCCTGTGAAACACGAGTACAAGCACTTATTTCCTTTATACACAAAACATTTCGCATGCATATTAATTTTAGTTTATATGAATGTTGTGATTGTTTCAAGTCACGAGGATTCGTTTTCATGGATTGTTCTTTATTTGTCACCAATTGGATCGTTGGGCATAAAAAAAGTAGCCCAGGCTTACATTGCCTGAGCGAGTGTATGTTCATTCGTTACTACTCCATTTTCTTCCGCTGTCTTCAATCACATCTGGCGAATGCAGCATCTGCAAGTAGTGAGCCGCCATCCCTTGCGCTACTTCTACCATCTTCTTGATCAGGACTGTCGGCTCCACAATCCGTATGGCCTTACCATAAGGGAGCAAAAGATACGGCACATAGCTTAGGAACGACTCAGTGCCAAGTTCGAATACGGCCTCTTCCTCTGTCCTCAGTGTGAGGGTGTGGCCAAACAGCCAATGCTTGCATAGCTCGTCGAGAGCGCGAGCATGCCCCTGTATGCGAACCGTTTCCAGCGACTGGTCTGCTTTGGAGCCAGGCAACAAAGATCCGAGCAAAAACTCTCTGGCTGAAAAATCAGCAGGACGCTCGAAGACCTGGTCGGTCCGCTCTACTACGATGATCCGGTCAGCCCGAAAGCTGCGCATCGCTTGTCTCAAATGGCAAAAGCCTACCGTGTACCAGCTTCCCTTCCAATAGACGATGCCGTAGGGGTCCACACGACGAGTGACGGATTCTGTATCTCGTTCCTTCACATACGTCAGGTCTACCGCCACTCTTTGCGAGAGTGCTTCCTCCAGCGTCCGAAGAAAAGAAATCTGTCTGTCATCAGGAGGAAGGTGAATCACGGACAACCCTTCCGCATGTTGATCCATGCGCTCCTGTTGATCCTGGGTGGTGTACTGCTTCAACTTTTTCATAGCCCGATTGAGGTCTTCCGTGAACGGATACCCCGTTTCTCTGGCAAATATAGAAGCATGCATGAGCGCCTTTTGTTCATCTTGGTTGAACAAGAGTGGAGCCTTGGAAAAGTGATCCATAATCCGGTACCCGCCGTGATGTCCTGCTTCCGCAATGATCGGAACCCCGCTGGCACACAACGAATCAATGCAGCGGTAGACTGTGCGGATATGAATTTCCAACTCGTCCGCCAACTGCTGCGCTGTCATTCTCCTCCCTGATCTGAGCAGCCAGAGAATGGACAGCATGTTGTCTGCCTTGGACATGTCCCCATCACCTCATCTTTACCACGAACTCGTTTTGCCCATTCTACCATACCGCCATTTTCTGGTATAGCAACTCCTTTTTATCCGAAAATAGGCGGGATGTCCTTCATGCCTGCCTGCCGCATCAACACCGTCATCTGACCGCGGTGATGGGCCTGGTGTGTGATCGTTAGTCGGAGTGCATCTCCATTCCTCCACTGTCCTCCGGCGATTTCTTTCACCTCTAGCAGACTGGCGTCATTCCATTGTGTCATGACAGCCTGGAGCATCTCCCGGCTGATGTTGCGGTATTCTGCTGCTATCGCAGCTGCACTCGTCGTTTGGTCCGCTTGTGGTGCAGGAAAATTCAGCCCCATGCTGCTCATATAATGAATCGATTGAACCAAGTGCCAGGCGATCTCGCCCAATGTCCAGTGTCCTTCTGCAACCCGTTGACTCAACGCTTCATCAGGCAAAGCCTCCAGCAGTTTAGCAGTTAATGCCGACTCCTGCTCCCACTCTGCGGCAAAATCGGATACTTTCGTAAACATGATTCATTCCTCCTTCAATTGATACTCGACCTTTTCTCAGTATAAAAAACCTTCACTGACAGGATTGGTCAGTGAAGGTTTTGTTTTTCGCTTCTTATTGATTGGAAACACTTGATGCACCTTTCAGCGCGGTCTGCATATGCACCAGTTCCTGCGCCAGGTTGCTGATTCTGCTTAAAACATCCTCGTCGACAATCTCATTTTGCTTGTTGAAGTGATCCGCATGGGCGTAGACGAAGCCAGGTGCGACGTATGCACGGAAATATCCCGCGATTGGCTTCAACTGATTTTCAATGACGAGATAATGCTGATAGGTTCCGCCATTCGCTACAAAGCCCATCACCTTGTTGCGCATCGCCTGTGGAGGAATATGGTCGAACAGATTTTTCAATGCTCCAGTCATAGAGCCTTGGAAAATCGGTGTACCAATGAGATAAAAGTCAGCAGATGACACGAGATCGATTACTTTTTTGGTATCATCCGGGTAGGTGGCAGGGTCTCTTCCGTCACACAATGATATCTGGTAATCCCGCAAATCCAGCATCTCTACCTCGATCTCTGGGGCAAGCTTCTTTGCCTCATCCAGCACCTTTTGCACCAGAATGCTCGTTTTTGCCCCGATAATCGTTCCTGATATTCCAAGTAGTTTCACGTTGACAACCTCCTCTTCCCTTTCATGTATATGTGTAGACTACGTCGTCAAGCCCAACATTCGCGGTACAAGTAGTACGGCGTCTGACCAATACGTAATGATGAAAAGCATGATAATCGCCAGGATCAGGAACGGCATCGTCGCCTTGACCAGTCTCTCGAATTTTACTTCTGCGATGGAGGAGACGATAAACAATCCGGTTCCGACTGGCGGCGTCAGCAATCCGATCGTCAGGTTAATACAGATAATCACGCCAAAATGGATCGGGTCGATCTGAAACGCTGTCACTAGCGGCATCAAGACAGGAACCAGGATAATCAAGGCTGCGATTCCGTCCAGAATCATTCCTAGCAGCAGCAGGAGCACATTGACCAGCAGCAGGAAGACAAACGGACTCTCTGACAAAGATAGCATCGTATTGGCGATCAACTGCGGGATTTGTTCAAAAGCAATCATCCAGCCAAAAATGTTGGCCATCGCGATCAGGAACGTGACGGTCGCCGTGCTGATTACCGTATTGATGAAAATCTGCGGCATCTTTTTCAGGTCAAGCTCCCGGTATAAGAACGCCCCTACGATAAAGGCAATCACGCAAGCAATCGCAGCCGATTCTGTCGCCGTAAAAGCACCGCTCAAGATCCCAAAGATGATTACGACCGGAACCAACAAGGCCGGCAACACACTGACGGTGCTCTTGACCATCTCATTTACGGACGCACGTTTGCTTTTGGGAAAATTGTGTTTGTACCCCATATAGGCGATCAAGCCAATGAAGCCGATTCCATACAAAATTCCCGGAACGATCCCCGCCATGAAAAGTCCACCGATGGAGGAGCCGGACAAGGTGCCATAAATGATAAAAATCATACTCGGTGGAATGATCGGCGCCACAATGGAAGAGGCGAGCGTCAAAGCCGATCCGAATTCCCTTTTGTAGCCCTCCCGCTCCATTTCAGGGACCATGACCTTGCTCATCATGGCAGCTTGAGCATTGGCAGAACCCAGAATCGAGGCGAGGAACATATTGGAAACAACTGTTACATAAGCCAATCCTCCCCGTACATGTCCCACGAACACACGGGCAAACTTGACAAGGCGGGTCGTAATGCCCCCTCCGTTCATGAGTTCACCCGCCAGCATGAATAGCGGAATGGCAAGCAGCCCGAAGTTTTCCAGTCCAGAGAATAGACGCATGGGAGTAGAGGTGAGCAGCATCGTATTGCCCATAAGAAGAAAGTAACAGATGGTGATCATGCCCAAGACGAGCGAGATCGGAATCCCGATTACCAGAAAAAAAAGGAAGAGCAGTATTACCAAAGCGGTCATTGTACTTCCTCCTTTCTGAACATCTCGATCAAATTGGACAATACGTGAACCGTAGCAAAAGTAAGTCCGACCGGTACCGCACTAAACGGAATCCACATCGGCAACAGCAAGGCGCTGGATTTTTGGAATGCCAC
>DASQMM010000465.1:0-2562 GCA_035645495.1 Brevibacillus sp.
GTCATAACTGCCTGGCGAGGTAAACGCTCCCGTTTGCGCCAGACTCTCCGCCGCTACCCAAGTATAGTCATGATTCATCACGCCGATATAGACCCCAACACTCGATTTGGCAAGGTGTTTCGGGGTATACCCGGCGTCCTCCACCGTATGCCAGGCTGTTTGCAGCATCAACCGAAGTTGAGGATCCAACAGCTCCGCCTCGCGTGGAGATATTCCAAAAAACAAGGGGTCGAACTGATCTACCCCATCTATAAAGCCTCCTGCTTTGCTCCGCAGATGCAACCCTTCCGCATCGCCATTGCAGCCATCAGGGACGTAATCCCAATGATCCCGAGGAATATCGATGATGCAGTCTTTTCCCTGCACGGCATTTTCCCAAAAGGCATGGAGGGTGGGAGATTGAGGATACCTCCCGGCCAGCCCGATAATCGCAATGTCTCTTTCGGTTCTCAGCAGATTTGCTGTTGATTCACGCTTTGAAAATGGCTGAGAGACGGAAACAACTTCGTCCCGTGCTTGGAAATCCTCCGCTGACTGTTCTGTTGGGAAAGTGAATGATTCGACGCCTTCACTCCGCAAATAGGCTGCCAATTCCTGTATGTTACTGTATTCAAATAGCAGTGTCGGATACAACTGCTTGCCGATCTTTTGTTCCAATTCCTTCACCAAACCAAGCAAATCACGGGAATCGAGACCCTGATCATAAAAACTGACCTCTCTCCTTATTTCCTCCGTTTTTTTCTTTAGCGCTCTGGCGACCATCGCTTGAAGATGGATTTCCATCTCTTCCGGCGACTCGATCTGGCCGGTTGTCGCTGCTGCGGCAGATGCCGTCTGTTGCGATGTCAATTGATACTGGGCAGCCCCTGATTCGTCCGTCTGTGCGGGATCTTCCAGCCGGGTAATCAACTCCTTCGAACGGATCCGTTTTGCCGACAGCCGTTGAAAAGATGCAATTTTCTGCCCTGATCGATTATAGAGCTCGTAATCACTTGACACGATATCATGAGACAGACCGCTTGCCTTTGCCCCCGGAACATAGACGTAGCAGATGTCTCCAAGCCGCTCCCTGGCCTGAAATGATTCGATATGCAGAGGAATATACGGCGTGACGATTTCCGCGTCGGTAGCATGCAGAAAGGGAATCAGGGTCGAGCAGTCCAAATAGGCAGGATGCAAATAAAAGTCGTCAAGATACTGTCGGGCCAACTCGCTTGCATGGATTTCAGCCAACAAATAGTCCCTGCCTTTATACAGTCGTCCCCGCCCTTTCATAAATTCAAAGTGCTGAATGTTTACCCGTTTGGCAATCGTGTACACTTCCTCCAAGTCGACTGCTTCTACAGCCATGTCCTTTAGGTAAGCAAGGTCAATCTGCCCGGCTGGAAGCGGTTGGACGAAATGGAGTTCACATTGCAGGTTGTCTGTCCATTCCTCCTGTACCTCCCTGCCATCTTTGACCGGGCGGCTGGAGGCCGTAATCTGCCAACCATCATCTTTTTTGGAAAACGCAATCCTCAATTGCTTGTCAGATTGTTCCGTCGTAGCCACCGCTTCCTTGAACAAGATGTTCCGAAGCATCACTTCTTCGAGAGGCAATAGTTTTGCTTGCAAGATGCGGTAAATGATATCAAGAAAGGTAACTCCCGGCATGATCCGCACATCGTGAACACGATGATCTCGAACAATGTAATCTTCATGCCGCAATATGATTTCACATTGAAACTGATCAAATCTATCCACAAACTTCACCTTCTTGTTTGAAGTGCAATCGTCTTGTCAGAGCATTTGGATTGCCAGCATGGCAGGTCGTTCACATTTTCCGACGGATTGAACCAAAGCAGCTGCATCAGGTTTTTCAAGCCAATAGCGTGCACGTCTGAATTCGATTGGCTCAAGCGGTTTTCTTTTGGGGCGGTAGCTTGACATCAACTGCGCGTCCAATTCGCTGACGATGACATGGGCATTTGTGCCACCAAATCCAAAGGAACTTATCCCTGCCCGGCGTATCCCGTTTCGCGGCTGCCAATCTACCAAAGAGGTATTTGGATAAAACGGCGATTGCTCAAAAGCAAATCGTGGATTGGGCGTTTCGCAATTCAGGGTTGGCGGCAGTTGCCTGTGTCGAATCGACAATGCCACCTTGATGAAACTGGCGATGCCTGCGGCGCTTAACAAATGTCCGATATTTGATTTTACGCTGCCGACGGCGCAAAACTGGGTTTCTTTGGTCACTTCATGAAATACCTTGGTCAATGCCTTCAGCTCTATAGGATCGCCGATCATCGTTCCTGTTCCATGTGTTTCGATATAACTGATCGAACGGCAATCGATATTTCCCTGACGCAGGGCTGATTGAATAACGTCTCTTTGCCCATCGGGATTGGGAGTGGTGATTCCCATTGTCCGTCCATCGTTGTTAATCGCCGTGGCATCGATGACAGCATAGATGTGGTCTCCCTCCGCAAGCGCTTTGGACAGCGGCTTCAGGAGCACAGCTCCGCAGCCTTCCCCCGGTACGAATCCGTTTGCTCTTGCGTCAAACGTATGGCACTTTCCATC
>DASQMM010000466.1:0-4365 GCA_035645495.1 Brevibacillus sp.
ATCTATCTGTACCAAAACAGGAAAATATCTCATCCTGCTAGCGAATCAATGGTGGGATAGACAACATTTTCTGAAAAGAAAACCTTGTGCTACAAAGAATCTATCCTATATACTTACTTGTAAAAAGGCAGATTCTTCAACGCAAGGGGGACATTATGTCAGCAACTCATCTGAAGCAATTGTGCGAAGAGACGTATACGAAGTTGAAAAAGGTCAGCATGGAATTGGAACGCTACTTGAACCAGGTTACCTTGAACAGCCTCGTAGCTCAGTCCGGTGATCCGGAAGAGTATGAGTCCTACTATCGTAACTACCTTTCTGACCTGCGGCATTTGCTGGTATATTGTGAAAATGCTTACGAAAGGCTGGGAGTTTCCCTGCGCCGTGCACGATTCAACGAGGAGTTTGCAGAAGAAGTCTTGTACCAGGTATATCATAGCTGTATCAACAACTTTTACTATCCAAAAGGCGAAGTGTACGACGAAGACGGCAGATATGCTTATACCAACCAGGACTCCATCATTTTCCGGAAAAAAGTAACACCGGAGTTGGAAAATCTGACATTGTCTTTATCTAAGGTATTCGAGCAGTTGCGTGACGAGCTTCAATATTACGAGACCGATTACATTACCAAAAAACGGATGCAAAAAGCACAGGCGTAAGAGCCTGTGCTTTTCTAATGGAAAGAACCGTTAGATACCAGCGGGGATGCGCAGGGCGGCCATTTTTTCCGGAATCGAGTCGAGCATGCCTGCTCTTGTTGCATCGTCTACGTAGGGGACAGCCGCAAAATTATCGTACGTTACTTCATAGCCGATCATTTCCAGCGTACCTTCTACAATCTGCTTGCGTACGACCTCATCCAGTCCTTTGGCCGCCATCTCCTCGGCAGATTCCCGTGTCGTCGTAAAGACCAAAGCCTGTTTTCCGTTCAAAAGTCCGACAGGTCCGTTCTCTTCATAACGGAATGCAAATCCGTCCGTAAACACACGGTCGATGTATCCTTTCAGAATCGCGGGAGCGGACCACCACCAGACCGGGTAAATCATGACCAGAAGATCGCAATCCGTGATCAGGGTCTGTTCTTCCTCGATGTCGCTGCTCAGATTCCCTCGCTCGACACGCTTCATGTCCAGCGCAGAAAAGACGGGCTGGAAGTTCATCTGGTACAGGTCGCGTACGGTATATTCGATTCCTGCTTTCTCTAGCTCGTCGCTGACGCGTTTCAAAATCTCGTGATTGAAGCTGTTGCTGCCTTCATGGGCAAATACAATGCATGCTTTCATAAAGTCCCTCCTAGAGTAATGACGGATAGGATGTTACTGGAAACCAGTTCGCAGACGCAGCAGGAATTTATTGAGAATTCCCCCGCCATTTTCTGGTTTTTTCGGCTCGACTGGACGGATTTGGCGCAAGGTTTCCGCGCTGTTGATCATCCCGTACCCGTAAAGCTGGTCATGACCGGGTGGTCCCAGATCGACTGCAGACTTGCGGATATACTCCATGACATCGCTGTTTTTCATTCCCGGATTGACGGAGCGAACCAAGGAAGCAAGGGCAGCGACATGTGGACAGGCCATCGATGTTCCGGAAAGGGCAGCGTAGTCGCTGTAGATATACGTGCTGGGAATATCGACACCAGGAGCCGCCACATCGATATAATCGCCAAAATTGGAGAAATCAGCCCGTTCCTTGCGATGATCGACGGCAGCGACAGAGAGGACTTCTTTATACGCAGCCGGGTAGCTAGGCTGGTCTGTGGCATCGTTGCCAGATGCTGCGACCAAAATGACGTTATGGTCGTACGCGTAGCGGCAGGCTTCCTTCAAAGTGGCGGAAGAGGTATAGTTGCCTACGCTTAAATTGATCACATCAGCACCATTGTCTGTAGCCCAGTAGATACCGTGAGCAATATCGACGGCAGAACCGGAACCGTCCGCACCGATGGCTTTGACTGGCATGATTTTGCTGTTCCAGGACATCCCGGCGATCCCGTCCTGATTGTTGGTCTTCGCGGCGATGATCCCGGAGACATGTGTCCCATGTCCATTGTCATCTTCGGGCAGGTTGTTGTCCTCGAGGACGTTATAGCCTTTGACCAGCTTTCCTTGGAATTCGGGATGCTCCATATCCACCCCGGTGTCCACC
Source organism: Brevibacillus sp. (assembly GCA_035645495.1). Taxonomy (GTDB): domain Bacteria; phylum Bacillota; class Bacilli; order Brevibacillales; family Brevibacillaceae; genus Brevibacillus. The sequence continues at coordinate 2,149 of DASQMM010000466.1, forward strand.
ACAGCTACGATCACATCCTTGCTCCCTTTGCTCACATTCCAGCTTTGCTCCATCCCGATCAGGGAAAGATTCCACTGATATTCGGTGTAGTAGGGATCGTTCGGCTTGCGATTCGGCAGGAGCAGGTAATTGGGTTCCGCGTAGACGGAGTGCGGATGCTCGGCAAGTGCTTTCATCATTTCCTTTGTGGTCTTGCTTTTGGATTTGAGAATGAGAAATTTCTCGAAATCCCGCTTCACCCAGGCGTCCAGAGATGATGTCAGTTTTTCGATTTCTTTCTGGGGAGGACGTGGCGAGAAGCGAACGACAATCTCATGTTCGACGTAATGGCTGCGGTCGCGCGGATTGTGATGCAGGGTTTGGATATGTGATTTGCTTTCCAGATTGCGGCGAATATCTTTTACTTGCTCGATGTAGTTGATTCGCGGTATGGTCGCGTCTACTGAGGTGACTCGGGGATGGGGTTCACGCATCTCCTGCTGGACGTACTGATGACGCATAGGAATCACAACCAATCCGAGTAACGCGACGGCAACGACGATCGGGGGCAAGATGCGCAAAAAAAACACTCCCTCCATGCTATCTGCCATTAGCGTGTGCATGAAGAGAGTGTTTATGAAGGTAAAAGTTACATCTGTTTGTCCACAGTCGGGACCGCTGTCGCACGAAGAGTTCTGCGAGGCAGTTTCCAGCCGCGGTAAACGGAAAACATACGGAATACAATAATGGCGGAAAATAAGGTGTACAGACCCGGGATGGAGTTCGTCCAATTTAGTCCAACTGCCACGCCGGCAACCATTGCCCATACGGCATAGATTTCTTCCTGGAATACGAGCGGCTTGCGGCCCGCCAGGACGTCCCGGATAATGCCGCCGCCGATGCCGGTCAAAACGGCAGCTACGATCGTAGCGCTGAGTGGATAGTTCATTTTTGTCGCGTACAAGGCACCTTGGATTGCAAAGGCGGACAGTCCGACGGCATCGAAAAATAGTCCCCAGCGGTTCCAGTACCCAATAATTTTACGCGGTAAAATAAAGACGATTAGCAACGTGACAAGGGCGATGGTAAACAGGCTTCCCTGATTCCAAAAAGAGGCGAGCGGGATATCCAATAAAATATTGCGCAGGATCCCTCCGCCAAACGCAGTGGCGAGGCCAAGGACAATCACACCGAGGAGATCGTATTCCTCCTCCATTGCAATGATCGCGCCACTGATGACAAAAGCAACAGTTCCAATCAGATTAAACCAATCCCAAGGCATGGATGCTTCCCCTCATTCATTTTTGCACTAGATCAAACCAAGTTTCTTCAAGCCGTAAGAAATGCCGTCATCGTCTACGTGACGCGTCAGCATGTCTGCATACGGCTTCAATTCGTCGTGAGCATTCCCCATCGCTACCCCCATACCGACGAAGGAGAGCATCTCCTTGTCGTTCAACCCGTCTCCAAAAGCAATGGCTTCTTCCGGACGCAATCCCAGGTGGTGAAGCAAGGCCTCAATCCCGCGAGCCTTGGAGCCGTTCGGCGGAAGGACGTCCAAAACCTGAGGATGCCAGCGGACATAGGAGACCTCCCGGTAGTTTTCAATATACGGACGTTCTTCGGATTCGTTGCAGTAGAGAAAAGCCTGGTAGATCGGTTTTTCTTTCCAGTACTGCTGACGTACAGCGGGACTGGGGAGTTGGAGAAAGTCAAAGGATTCCAGCACATGCGGATGGTCTTCGGTATTGGCATAGCAGGATTCGGCACTTAAAAAGACCATGGGATGATTGTTTTCCCCAGCGATGCTCTCCAGGTTGTTCAAGGTCTGCATATCCAAGGGAGTATGATGGATCACTTGTCCCTGGTGTACGTTGTAAGAACCATTGAAGCTGACGAAGGTGTCGATCTCAAGCTGACGGGCGATATCTGCCAAGTGATAGGGGGAACGACCCGTAGCAATCGCGACATGCATGCCGTTTCGCTTCAATTGGTGTATCGCCTCAATGGTGGTTGGTGGAATGATGTGGTCTGTATTCAGCAAAGTCCCGTCGATGTCAAAAAAGACGATTTGATAAGACATGGTTTTTCCTCTCCACTTCTTTATTTCTCTCGTGCAAATTTTCTTGCAAAATAAGGAAAAGGAATGCCGCGATACAAGACATTCCTTCTCACTTCGTTTATTAGAATACCGCCACTTGCGTCTCCCTGTCAAATACATGGCACTTGGAGAGATCG
>DASQMM010000467.1:0-3252 GCA_035645495.1 Brevibacillus sp.
TGAATATATTCCTACTTTTTCATGAAAGGAGTAGAATACAGAAATGTACGTTTATGGACAGAACTACCGTGTACCCAGTACATTAATGCGCGGCGGTACCAGTAAAGGCTTGATTTTACGTACTGTCGATCTGCCGAAAGACCCGGCCTTGAGAGATCAAGTGATTTTGAGAATATTCGGAAGCCCCGGAAATAATCAAATAGATGGAGTTGGCGGCGGTACTCCATTAACCAGCAAACTGGCTCTGGTTGGACCATCGACGCAGGCAGATGCGCACATTAACTACACGTTTGGCCAGGTAAGTCTGGAAAAAAAGGTGATCGACTACAAGGTTACCTGTGGCAACATGGCGACCGCCGTTGGTTTGTACGCCGCCGAAGAAGGCTACGTAGAACTGCAAGAGCCGATCACTCCGGTTCGAATCTACAATACGAACATTAACAAGATTATTGAGGTTGAAATTCCGGTAGTTGACGGACAAATCCAGTACGAGGGGGACTTTTCAATCGCCGGAGTCTCTGGCACAGCTTCCCGTATCATGGTAAACTTTCTGGATTCTGGCGGTACCTTTACCGGAAACATACTGCCTACCGGAAATCCTGTGGATACCATCAAGCTCGACGACGGCAGAGAATTCTCCGTTACGATTATCGACGCTGCCAATATTCTTGTGTTCGTCAAGGCGGAGGATGTCGGGGCGACGGGAACGGAGCTGTCTAGTGCCGTAAACGGCAATAAGGCGCTACTGGATACGTTGGAGAAAATTCGCGTCAAGGCAGGTGTGATGATCGGGATTATTACAGATGAAAGCCAAGTAACTCCGACTACACACGCACTGCCGAAAATCGCGATGATTGCTCCCCCTCAGGAATATGAAAACGAGAACGGGAAAACAGTCGAAAAGGCGGACACGGATATTATTTGCCGCTACATTTCCATGGGGACCTTGCATAGAGCCCTCGCTGTAAGCGGCGCGATTGCCCTTGGAGCGGCTTCCAATATCGATGGGACATTGCCGAATCAAGTTGTTGCGATGAAAAAACCGCAATTGCGAATTGGGCATCCAAGTGGAACGCTGTATGTGGAAGTGCAGGTAGACAAGAAAGAGTCGGAGTGGAAGGCGAACCGCGCCGCCATTGGCCGTACGGCAAGACGATTGATGGAAGGCTACACATTGGTACCTACATCCGTCCTCTCGTAAGCGAGCAACGAATGCTTCATAACAGAATGGCATAAGGACATCAAGTTGCCAGATTGCGGTGGAGTCGCTAGAAATGGCGCTCCCCTGCAAGCATGACAACGATATGTTTTCTGCCTTTTGTAAGCGATTTCTAAAATATTTCACAAAATTTCACAGTATAAACAGGGGGTACCACATGAAAAAAGCAGTTGTATTTGCCGCATTGGCTCTGACACTGGCATTAGGGGTCGTTGGCTGTGGCCAACAACCGACAGGTTCCGGTGAGTCCGCACTCGATTACCCGAAGCAGCCGATCGAAATGGTCGTACCATTTGGTGAAGGCAGCGCCAGCGACACATTCGCCCGCAAGTTCGCCGAGATGTTGAGCAAAGAAACAGGTCAGCCAGTTCAGCCAGTCAATAAAGACGGCAGCGGCGGATTGGTCGGAATGATGCACGCCTATCAGCAAAAAAATGACGGCTACACCATTTTGGAAATCACCCCTTCGCACGTCATCGCTGATGTCCTGGGCAAATCAAAAAACGTAAAATTGATGGAAAACTTCGATCCTCTGATCCGTGTTCAAAGCGATATTTATGTATTGTCCGTTCCGAGCGGCAGCAGCATTGCCGATTTTGATGATTTGCTCAAAAAAGGGAAGGAAAAAGAAATTTCCTTTGCCGGTGTAAGCCCTGGCGGTTTGGATGATCTTACGCTGAATGCGATCGCCGATGCGGCAGGCATCAAAATTAAATTCATTCCGTACAAGTCCGGCTCTGAGGTGAAAGCTGCTGTGCTGGGTGGCGAGGTTGACGTCTATCTCGACAAGATGATTTCAGCTATCAGCTTTATCAAGGATGGCAAAGTAAAGCCAATCGTCGTGCTTAATGACGAGCGTATTACCAAAATCGATGAAATGAAGGATGTCCCTACTACTGTGGAAAAAGGCGTAAATGTCACGATTGGTTCATGGCGCGGTTTTGCTGTCAAAAAAGATACGCCTGAAGAAGTGAGACAATATTTGGTCGATAAAATGAAGGCTGTATACGAGACGGAAGAATACAAGCAATTTGCTGAGCAGAACTTGGCCGATCTCGTAGAAGGCTACCAGGATCCGGAACAGTTCCGCAAAGAGTGGCAAGATCAATACGAGATTTTCGATAAAATCTCAACGCAAATTGGCCTCAAATAAACCGTTTAAAAACACGAAAACGATGGAATGCAAAAAAAATTCAGGCAGCAGATCGGCTGCCTGAATGGAGGTGACATCATGGGTGATATTATTTTTCACGTACTGCTGCTCGTCGTGTTGGGAGTATTTTTCAAAGAGTCTTTGCTGATTGATATGGGACGAACGACTGATCCGATAGGGCCTGCTGGCTTTCCCCAAGGAATCATGGTCATCACAATCGTGTTAACGGTCATCTCCCTCTTTCAGACGATCCGGAAACGAAAAGCGGAACCTGCTGCCGATACTCCGCATAAACCTCAAGAATTAACGAAGGAGTTTATCGGTTTGCTCGCCAGCATCATTCTGTTTGTTTTGCTCGTCGATACGCTTGGGTTTATCGTCGCATTTATTCTGTTTACTTTCGGCTTGCTCTTGCTTCTAGGAGAGCGAAAATACGGCAAGATGGCCGGCATATCGGTGGCTGTTTCGATTGGATTCGCACTGCTGTTCGGCAATTTGCTGAGTGTTCCGTTGCCAAGAGGTGTCGAGATCCTAAAACTTCTTAGTTACTATCTCTATTAAAGGGGGGATTGCTCATGGACTTCAATCTGTTACTTGACGGGCTGTTGACTACGCTGTCGCCCGGCAACCTGGTGCTTGTCTTTCTCGGGATGCTGTTGGGTGTTCTGTTCGGCTCATTACCCGGCATCAGTTCCTCTATGGCTATTGTTCTGATGCTTCCATTTACCTATTATATGGGAGTCATTCCTTCGATTATATTGCTGGTGTCGATTTATGCCGGGGCAGCATACGGCGGATCGATTACAGCGATTTTGTTCAATACGCCGGGGACGCCGGAAGCGGTTGCTACGACTTTTGACGGTTACCCGATGACAAAGCA
>DASQMM010000468.1:0-4636 GCA_035645495.1 Brevibacillus sp.
ACTTCGGTCAAGCTCTGGTGCTGATCGCCATCGTCTGTTTTGGGTACGGGCTCTCCGGCGTCATCGGCGCTTTGCTCGGAGCAGGGTTTTCCTTTTCTACACTCCTTTTTCTTTTGAGCTTTTCCATCTTCCTCATCCTGATGTTTCTTGGGATCGCCATGCTGATCGGAGCGTTAAGCAAAAATCGCTGGCAAGCCCTCACCTGGGGAGTCAGTATCTGGTTTTTCCTGATTCTCGCTTGGCCCACGCTGTTGATCTCGGCGCTCAGCTTCGTCCCCTATACGTGGATCAAGCCCGTCCTGCAGGTCGCCACGATCCTGAATCCCGCCGAGCTAGTGCGTCTTTTCTCCGTGATTTCACTTGGCGGGGGCTCGATTTTCGGCCCGGAATACTACAAGTGGGTCAATTGGTTTGACTCCCCATTCGGTGTCGTCGGTTTTATCACCTTGTGCTTTATCTGGATCAGCCTGATGCTCTTGCTGGCTGCCTTTGTGTGGGAAAGGGGGAGAAGGCATGACTGAGATGGGATTGCGCATCAAGCGAGCAGAGAAAAAGATCGACAAGAAACAGATCGTCCATCCCTTCGACCTGCATATCGAACCTGGTGAAGTGGTGGCTCTGTGTGGAGGAAACGGAGCGGGAAAAAGCACGATTCTGCGGATGATCGTGGGGATTTTGCAGCCGAGTGCGGGAAGCATCGAGCTGAATGGGTTGAATTGGAGGGAACAGCGTGTCGAATACCTGGAGCAAATCGGCTATATGCCGGACCACTTCCAGTTTGCAGCAGGGTTGACGGCGCGTGAGACTCTTTCCTTCTATGCGTCCTTGCGGGGTGTACCGAAAGCCAAGGTGGACGACGCCCTGCATTCCGTCGGCTTGTACGATGCGAGAGACAAAAGGGTGACGCAGTTTTCCAAAGGGATGCAGCAACGCCTGTTGTTCGCCCAAGCCATCATCGCCCATCCGTCCCTCGTCGTCCTGGACGAACCGACCAATGGACTCGACCCGTACTGGATGGACGCATTCGTCGATCTGGTCAAGGACTTGAAGGCTGCCGGTCAATCCGTCATCTTTACGACGCACCAGCTCCAGGTCGCCGATGCCGCCTCCGACCGGGCCATCTTCCTGATGAACGGACAGATTGTCGAGTCCGGCACCATCGAGGAATTTCGTACTCGCTATGGCGTATTGGGCTTGCATGGCGCATTCTCGGAGCTGTCTTCACGTCCTCCCCGGCCCGTTTCGGCTCCAGAGCAAGGCCGCTCCTTGTCTGTCCCAGCCTCCGATAAGCCGGGGAAAGTGTCCGTCAAGATCAAGGGACGTGCCGATGATTAATGCAAAAAAGCAGCCGCTCCTCCCCACTTATGGGAAAGAAGCGGCTGCAGCCATATTATCCGCGAAGGCGATTTACCCAGAACCCGCCTTTGAGATGCTTCGGCTCGAATGACACGATAAACGCTTTCGGTGAGAAGCTGGAGATCAGCTTCCACAGCTTCTGCTCATTGCTCCTCTTCGCCAATACCTGCATCATCAGACGCGGGCCATCCCGTCCTTCCGCTACCCAGGAGGTCACACCGTACCCATGCTCACGCAGTTTTGCTGTCAGATCCATCTCCAGCGAATCGACCACCACCTGTACCGTCACATACCCCAGCGCCAGTTTTTCCTCGATCTTGCTGCCGATGAAGACACCCATCCCCCAACCGATGCAGTACGCCGCCAGATTGATCGGATTGTCCAGATTGTTCAGGACCAGACCCAGGCCCTTCAAATAGACGAATACTTCTACCATTGCCAACAAGGATGCCATGACGCGGTAGCCTTTGATCACCATCAGCATCCTCAGCGTGAAAAAAGAAACATACAAAATGTTGATGCCAATGATAATCAGCACGAACTCCATTCCTGTCGTTCACTCTCCTTCAGATCCTTATTGGCTTCTACCAACTGGATGAACCGTGATTGCCGCATTTTCCCTACTATATCATGTCCGCTGGAGATTTCCCGCATCGCTTCTGCAAATAAGCCCCTCGGCTACTGCTCCTTCAACCTGCTCTCGAGTCGGTAACGCTGTATAATCCTCTCACATCATAGTCACTTCCAGATTATACAATATTCTCAACCTCAGCGCTTGCCAAAAAACCACGAAGGTATTTGTTCCATAATCTAGAAAATATATATGATTGAATGCTCTCTGCCACACAAACAATGATACAGGAGGGGATCGTATGGAAAAGTTGATCGTGGAATACAGCCAAGACTATGCGTTGCTGCGAGAATCCGTCGAAGGATTGTCTGAGGAAGAGCTGCGTTTTCAACCTGCACCGGACAAATGGAGCATCCACCAGATTGTGATCCATGTGACGGATGACGAAATCCTGTCGACACACCGGCTGAGAAAAGTCTTGGCGGAAGAAGAACCGCTTCTGCTATCATTTGATCAGGAAGCCTGGACGAATAACCTGGGATATGAACGGTTGGACCGCGAGCAGCATCTGCTCCTATTTCAAATGCTGCGGGCCAGCATGCTGCCGCTTCTGGAAAATCTGACTCCCGAGCAGTTTGAGCGGGTCGGGAAATATCCCGATGGAGTGCAATACAAGTTTAAAGAGCTGCTTGAATTACGAGTCAAGCATGTCCGTGACCACCTCGCCCAGATCAAGCGGGTAAAGCAGGCAATTCGGGAGGATAGGGTATAGCACGATATGTTAGTTGAATCAATCATACCTGGGAAAGGTCTGTCTGCAACGAGGATGAATGAAATAACCGATACAAGGGCCATCCAATCGCATTACTGCGAATAGATGGCCCTTAAAGCGCGCATTTAGCTACCTGCCTGTGATGCATGTAAAACCATTACAAGCTACTCCTTATCCTCAATGACTGCAATTCCATCTATGCGGCTTCACTTCACCCCGGAATGGATGAAGCTGTTGATAAATTGTTTTTGAAAAAGAAAAAAGGCGAGCAGAAGCGGACATATCACCATCACGGTGGCGGCACTTACCTCAGCCCATTGTGCTCCCGTCTCAAAGGATTGGGCAAAAATCGCCAGACCGACCGTCAATGGGCGGTTTTCAATCGAATTGGTAATGATCAGCGGCCACATGAAATTATTCCAGTGATAGCTGACCGAGACGAGACCAAAAGCGATGTAGGTGGGTCGCGCCAGAGGCACGTAGACGCGCCACAGGATTTGCCACCACGAGCAGCCCTCCATCCGCGCTGCCTCCTCCAGTTCATGCGGGATCGTCTTGAATGTCTGACGCAATAGAAAGATGCCGAAAGCAGATGCAAAATAAGGCATCATAATTCCCAGCTTCGTATCTAGCAAGGACAGGTCGCGCAACACATTGTAGTTGGGAAAGATCAGGATGTCAGCAGGTACCATCAGTTGCACCAAAAACAGCACGAACAATGCTTCTCTCCCCCAGAAGCGAAGCTTGGCGAATGCATAAGCAGCCAGCGTGGCTGTCAAGATCTGCACGATCAGAATGACCGTGACGATGAGAAACGTATTGAGATAATACTGGGCAAATGGGGCTCCGTTCCACACCGTGATAAAGTTGTCGACAGTCAGGTCTGCACGGAATGTCCAGGAGATGGCCTGATCCCTTGGCCGGAATGCAGTCCAAAACGCCCACAGCAACGGAAACAGCCACAATGCTGCCAATCCGAACATGGCAACCCCCGTCAATTTACGGAACATCTGCAGTCCCCCTTAGTTGTAATGGATCTTCTTGTCGAGACCAAAAAACTGCAAAGCAGCCACGAGCAGCAGAAGTCCAACCATGACGATAGTCAGCGCGGAAGCCATCCCTTGATCCCAGAAGGAAAAAGCTGTCTCGTAAATGTAATACAACAAAAGATTGCTGGCATTATCCGGACCGCCCTTGGTCATGATCACCAGATGATCCACCAGCTTGAACGAATTGGTAATGGCAATGATCATCACAAACATCGTAGTGGGCATCAACAACGGGAAGGTCACTCGCTTAAATACCGTCCACGGACGAGCTCCGTCCATCGCTGCAGATTCGTACAGCTCTTTGGAGATGTTTTGCAGACCAGCCAGATAAAAAATCATAAAATATCCAGCTTCTTTCCAGATAACCATCACCATCATCGCAAACATGACATTCGTTTTGTCGCCAAGCCAATTCATCTCTTTTTGCCCGAACCACTCCATCACATGGCTGAGCGCACCGTACTCCGGCGTATAAATAAACAGCCAGATATTGGCCACAGCAATCATCGGCACGACTGTAGGATAAAAATAGGCGGTGCGGAAGAACCCCTTGCCGCGCAACACTTTATTGGCAAACAACGCCATCGCCAATCCCAAAGCAATACTTGTCGGAACCGTCCCGAGCGCAAACCAGATGTTATTGGCAAGCACCTTCCAGAACACATCATCCTCCAGCATCAGTCTATAGTTCTCTACCCCGTTAAAAAGCGGCTCTGGAGTACCCAGATCCGCTTGGTGAAAGCTGAGAAATAACGTCTGTAGCACGGGGTAAAACGTAAACAGAACGAGGAAGATGAGAGAGGGAAGGAGCAGAAGCCAGGCGTAGATGTTGATTTTCCAATCTGCACGTTGTTTTAGGCCCATCATCGCTCCCCCAATTCATCATTC
>DASQMM010000469.1:0-5814 GCA_035645495.1 Brevibacillus sp.
AATCCAAAAAGCAGTCTCTCCATGCGTAGGAGGACTGCTTTTCTTTTTATCTTCTATAAGAGCGAATCGTATGGTACATGCTCTTGTCCCGCAGTTTGGCAAACAGTGTAATATCCGGCCGCAGATTGGCTTCGATGATCCATACCTTTCCTTTTGCATCGATGCCCATATCGAAGCCAAAAACACGCTGCGCAGTATAATAGGAAGAGAGGCTTCTGGCTGCAAGCAAGGCAATTCGGCGCAGACGATTGATCACGGCAGAGGAAGAGTTGCGGATATTGGAGCGCGCAATCGCCGTGGATAGCGGAAGGACATAGCCCCCGCTGCGCTTGACATTGGTGATGATATATCCCTTGCCAGCCACTTTTGCCAGCATTCCCGTCACCTTCCAATCGGAACCAGGTCTTCTTTGGACCATGACACGGACATCGAAGGGACGTCCACCGACCTGTGCCAGCGAGATTCTTTTCTGGATCAGATAACGGGTTCCGAGCTTCCCGCGAATATAGCGATAGGTTTTTTGTTTGCCTTGAATGGTCTTTCGCATAGCACCGCGCTGTACCAGATACGCATTCTTTTTCTCCTGCTTGATCATAATGACGCCGGCACCGCCGCTCCCCGAGGCGGGTTTGGCGATTACCTTGGAATAACGTGAGAGAAAAGAAAGAAAACTGCGGCGGGAGAACAGGCTAGTGCGGGGCAGGACCCCGGAAAGCGAGGCGCGGGCACGCATGATTTTGTGCTTGGTCCATTTCGATTCACTTTTTTTACCCAAGTCGAAATCAACCCCTATCCTTGTTTAGATGCACTTCTCCTAATGTATGTACTGACCAGAATGCCGCTTGTAGAGGTGTCCCAACTGGGAAAAAATAGATGCAGGAAGTCGTTCGCTGCAATCTCTTCTTTACTCCTGTGCAAATTTTCGTATACTGAAAAGTAGCCATTCGTTTCATTAGGTGAAACTTACCGGAACAAAAGGAAGCAGGTGTAACAGATGGAAGAACCAAAAGCAAACGTGCGTGCCGTCGAGCGGGCATTGGAGATTCTGCTTTGCTTTACGGATTCGACAGATTTGGGGTTAAGTGAGATCGCGACCCGTCTATCCTTGCACAAAAGTACCGTGCATCGTTTGCTGGCAACACTTGAAAACAAAGGATTTTTAATTCGTGATGTGCAGACAGAAAAGTACCGATTGGGCTTTCGAGTATGGGAATTGTCTGCCAATCTCACCCATAATGATGATCCGGCTACGATGCTCCTGCCGGAAATGGAACGACTGCGCGATCTGGTTGAGGAGACGATCAGCCTGTACGTGCGCGATGGCTATGAACGAATCCGCATTCAGGCCGTGCAGAGCAAGCAGGCTATTCGCAGGGTTGCTCCGGTAGGGGCCAGGATGCCATTGACGGTCGGAGCTTCCAGCAAGGTGCTGGTTGCCCATGACGACCCGATGGTCACGGCTGAAATCCTGAATGGACTGGAATGGCCGGATTATGTAGATCGGGATTCCTATGAAGAACAACTGGAACAAATCCGCCAGTTGGGCTACGCGACCAGTGTGGAGGAAAGGGAGCTGGGAACCGCTGCCGTAGCGGCACCGATCTTTAACCGCAATGGTCAACTCGTCGCTGCGATTGCCGCATCGGGCCCATCCAACCGACTGACTCAAGAGAAGATGAAGCAGTACGCTCCCTATATCCTGGAGGCGGCGTACCGAATGGGGAAAATGATGAGATAAGCAAGAAGCCAACACTGACAAGGCGATCGATGCCAGTGATGGCTTTTTTGGTTTTCCTTATTTCTTTATTTCTTTTTTCCCAGCCTGTATTCCCGGTGCAGGGCTTCCCATAGAGGCTCCACCGCATGTTCTGCGAGAAAGCGCTTGCCTCGCTCTTTTACATATTGACTCATCTCCTCGTAGTATTGAGGATCGCAAAGGCGCAGGTATTTTTCCCGGATGTCAAATGCGTATTCAACGAACAGCGGGTAGTCTTCTCCCAGCAATGCAAGATTGCCGACTGTGCGCGTCGTCAGGACGGGGACACCAAGCGCCATGTACTCCAAGATGCGGGATAGGTACGAATGAGAGGGATTCTGGTCACTGGTCCTGTCGTACAGAAGCGCGAGACCGATCCCGCTGTCCACGATCATCTCTTTGGTTTTCCACATCGATTTTTGCCCGTGGTCAGAGACGCCCGGCATGCGCAGCAATTGCTCGGCGCGATTCCTGTATGTCCCGACGATCGACGGGTAGAGCACACGCAGACGCGCCTTGGGGGAATGTTTGCGGATCAGCTGGATGGCTTTTGCGGCGACGGCCAGTCCATAGCGCGGTCGGATTACCCCTGCCATGATCAGATGAAGCGGCTTATCCGCCCGGCGCATCTTCAGGGGGTGACGGCTCGGCTCGACGAACTGGGGCAAGACCTGGATTTTACGGGTTAGCTCCTGCTCCGAGTAGCTTCCCTTGTTGAGCTGATAGCGGCGATAGCGCTCCGCATTGGGCTCCGTCTGGAAAAAAACCATCCGACTGTGACGGAAGAGATAATCGGTCCGCCCCATAATGTACGGATCCTGCAGATTGTACTGGGTTGCCAAATACAACAGCTTTTGCGACAGTGATTCCTTATGCTGCAGCAGCTTGTGGGCGTCGTTGCGGCCGCGCACAAAAATGAAGTCATACTTGTTTTTTCGGTCGAGTAAGAGGATGGTTTGGGTCGGATCATCCGATTGGTGGAAGCGGATATGCGAAAAATGGAATCCGCCTGTTCCGTTGCGAAACGAAAAGGGAAGAACGCAGTCGAAAGCGTAACGCTTCCGTTCACGGCTGTTGAGCTGCGCTAGTTTTCGATCGAGCGCTCGCAGCATAATGAAGAACTGCAGGACATTTCCCTTGGGCTTGAACTCGATGAGATTGCAGAAAAAACAGATTCTCACGTGATTCTCTCCTTCACAGGGCTCTTCACCATGATATGGGAGAGGGGGGAGAGGAGTGAGGAAAACAAAAAACAGGCGTCTTTTCGGTAAAGAGCACCTGCTTTTCATAAGTCTACTGACACTAAAACTCCGGCAAATTGTCCAGGTTGTTTTCTTTGATCCCGTCAGGCTCGCTGCGCAAAATATCACGTCCATATTTGTGAAACACATCGACGTGGGCGAGCTTCCCCGCTTTTGCTTCCTGCAGGGCTGTGACGTAATCCAGCTGGCGTCCGCTATCCGTTTGAAAGGCGATCAGATCGCCATCCTCGTTTTTGCGCACGGCGACGATCCGTTCCTGACCGGGGCTTGCTTGATCCTCAATCATTCCTTGCTCCACGACTGCTCTGCGCTCGCCATCGGTTTTATAAGCCTCGTAAATCTTTTCGAAATCCTGTCGATCCATTCCCATCCCTCCTCCGTGATAGGGTGGCTTCTCTTTACAGCGGCCATTCGCTTCGAGTAAAGTTGGAATATTAATAAAAATGAGATAGGACAAGCGTTGGGGAAGCGGGAAGGAGTGGATGGGTTGGGGAAACAACGTGCCTGGTGGCTATTGTTTTTCTGCAATCTGTTTTGGGCAGGGAATTTTGTGTTTGGCAAATACGTCGTGACCGTGTTGAGTCCGCTGTGGCTCACCTTTGCGCGGTGGGTGCTGGCGTTGATCGTCTTGATCCCGCTTGCCATTCTGATGGAGAAGCCGGACGCAAAGCAGGTGGCCAGGCAATGGCTGCCGCTGCTACTCATGGGTCTTTTCGGAGTAATTGGCTACAATCTATTTTTGTACTCGGCCTTGGAATACACGTCGGCGACGAACGCGGCTTTAGTGGCTGCCCTCAATCCGGGGGTCATCGTGCTGTTCTCCTTTTTCTTGTTGCGCGAAAAGATCACAGGCTTGCAGGGAGTCGGGTTTATGGTCTCATTGCTCGGAGTGATCGTGATATTGACGAGGGGAAATCTCGGGCAGCTCCTGCATATCGAGTACAATCGCGGAGATCTTCTGGCGATCGGGGCAGTCCTGGTCTGGACGTTCTATTCCATTATCGGACGAAGGGTAAAAGGAGTGGCACCTATTACCGCGACAGCGTCCTCCACGTTGCTTGCCGTCCTGATAATGCTGCCGTTTGCCATCTGGGAGGGCGTGGATCTGTCAGCGATGCAGCCGCTTGCAATTACAGGGTTCTTCTACATTGTGCTGTTTCCGTCCATTTTTTCCTTCGTCTTTTGGAATATGTCGGTCCGTGCACTGGGAACCAACAAAGCGGGAATTACACTCAATCTGATCCCTGTCTTTACCGCCATTATCAGTGTCCTGCTGGGAGAGAGCATCACCGCTTCGCAATTCTGGGGAGGTTTGCTGGTCTTCCTGGGCGTTACGGTCGCATCGGGGATTGTCGGCGGCAAAAGAAAGAGCAGCGTCAGCGTCGAGCAGAATGGAAAATAAACAAGCAAAAGAGGCAGGTCATCGCATGTATGCGATGCCTGCCTCTCTTATATGGGTGGGTGCTGTATCAGACGTATTTGAAAAGCTAGGTTTTACGCGTTAACCTTTTGGCCTTCGTCCAGCAGTTGACGCAGGACGGTTTGCAGGATACCGCCATTGCGGTAGTAATCGACGTCTACCATGGAGTCGAGACGAACGATCACGTCGAATTGCAGTGTGCTGCCGTCTTTGCGAGTAGCTGTTGCAGTTACGCGCTGTCCTGGTTGTACATCGTCAGACAGACCTTCGATGCTGAAGGATTCGGTACCGTCGATGCCAAGGGACTTCCAGCTTTGGCCGTCAGCGAATTGGAGCGGCAGTACGCCCATACCGACCAGGTTGGAACGGTGGATACGCTCAAAGCTTTCAGCGATAACAGCTTTGATGCCCAAGAGGAAGGTACCCTTTGCTGCCCAGTCACGGGAAGAACCAGTACCGTACTCTTTACCTGCGAGTACCACGAGTGGAGTACCGTCTGCTTGATACTTCATGCAAGCATCGTAGATGGACATAACTTCACCGGATGGCAGGTATTTGGTTACGCCGCCTTCTGTTCCTGGAGCCACTTGGTTGCGGATGCGGATGTTGGCGAATGTACCGCGCATCATGACATCATGGCTACCGCGACGAGCGCCGTAGGAGTTGAAGTCTTTGCGTTCTACGCCTTTGGATTGCAGGTAGAGACCTGCAGGGCTTGTTGGCGCGATGTTTCCTGCTGGGGAGATGTGGTCTGTCGTTACGGAATCACCGAACAGGGCGATTGGGCTTGCTGCCTTGATGTCCGCGATATGACCTACATCACCTTGCAGGTTTTGGAAGAATGGAGGCTCCTGGATGTAGGTGGAGTTTTCATCCCACTCGTACAGATCGCCAGTTGGAACGTCGATTTTGTTCCATGCTTCGTTTTGTGTGAAGACTTGACCGTACTCAGCGCGGAACAGAGCTGGGTTCATCGCTTTGTCCATCGCAGCTGCGATTTCCTCAGGAGTTGGCCAGATGTCTTTCAGGTAAACAGGGTTACCGTCTTTGTCTTCGCCAAGTGGCTCGTTTTGCAGATCGATGTTTACAGTACCAGCCAGGGCATAGGCGATAACCAATGGAGGAGAAGCGAGGTAGTTCGCTTTTACCTGTGCATGGATACGGCCTTCGAAGTTGCGGTTACCGGAGAGAACGGCTGCTACAGTCAGATCTTCGTCAGCAATCGCTTTGCTTGTAACCTCTGGCAATGGACCGGAGTTACCGATGCAAGTGGTGCAACCATAACCGACTACGTTGAAGCCGAGGGCATCCAGGGATTCCATCAGACCTGCGTCGATCAGGTATTGGGTTACGACACGGGAACCTGGAGCCAGGGA